>JBJEPO010000123.1:0-10068 GCA_051881275.1 Eubacterium sp.
CAAATGTTTATTCAAAGAAAACGCTGACAAAAATTTTAAATCAGTTTTTTGAAATGGACGCCAATTTTAACTTTTATATGTTCCACGGCGGTACAAATTTCGGTTGTACGGCAGGTGCAAATTTTACCGATTTTTATCAGCCCACAACGGCAAGCTACGATTACGACGCACCCATTAACGAATACGGCGACTATACATATAAATACCATATTATCCGTGATATTTTATGTAAAAAGCAGGGGATAAATCCACCTCTGCCTCCCCGTCCTAAAACTCAAAAAATCGGCAGGGTTGAATTAACTCAGGCAGCCTCTCTTGAAGGCAATTTTATGAATATCTCAACGCATCATTTTGACCATATACCTCATTATATGGAGCATTACGGTCAATATAGCGGAATGGCACTGTACCATACGGTAATTGAGGGCAATTATCCCGACACCTCTGTTTTTGCACAGGGCGTACACGATATAGCCTACGTTTATGTAAACAGAAAATTTGTGGGAAAATACGACAGAACCGTTCCCCTCACCAAAAAGCAGTTAAAGCACGGTGTTAAGGCAAATGAAAGCTTTAATTTCCCCATACCTGCATTTAACGGCAGGGTTGAGATTGACATTCTTGTTGAGGGAATGGGGCACATCAATTTTAACAAGGGAATTCACGACCGAAAGGGTCTTGAATATGTGTGCATAGGCGAGCAGTATGTATATGATTTTGATATATATACCATTCCCATTGACAGTCTTGACAAGCTCCTTTATGACGGTGTGCAAAAATATCCCGCTTATTTTAAGGGCAACTTTAAAGCAAATTCAAAGGACGACTGCTTTGTTAAAATGGACGGCTTTACAAAGGGATATGTTTTTGTAAACGGTATTAATCTGGGACGCTATTGGAACGTAGGTCCCCAAAGAGCACTTTATCTTCCGGGGGTATGGCTTAAAGAGGATAACGAAATTGTTGTGCTTGAGCTTGAGGGATGTAAAAATAAATCCGTTACAATAACCGACGAGCCTTGCTTTAAATAGATATAAACACATTAATATGACAGGTAGGGAGTAAAATGAAAAATTTAGTGCAAAAGGTTAAAACAATGGTTCTTGATATAGGAACCTATTGGAACAAGCCGAGAGAGGGAGAATATGTCTCCAACAAGGAATTTGCAAAATTTGTAGTGGGTGCAAGCGGCTCTAACACTGCGGCTTACGCCGGCGGTAATCTAACCTTTACGGCAGGCTGTCTGTTTGTAGGTGCCATTTACGGACTCAAAATGATGGATTTCGTAATGCTGGGCTTTGTTGGTTTGATATTAGGATATCTTTTCTCTCCCATCAATATGATTATCACAGATAATTTGGGTACTCCGCCTAAGAAAACAATGAGGCTTATAAATTGGGCGTCACTTGCCTTCTTGGTTGTGGGTATTGCCTGCTTCTTTGTACCGCAAAAATATTTTGAAAGCTTTATGCCGGCTTTGCCTCAGGTAGTCGGTACTAAGTTCTTGATACAGGTTTTCACTACATATTGGAATATTTTTGTGCTTAAAAAGCTGTCACCTAAATTCGGTAAATACCGCAGCTGGATTTTGGCGGGAATTATTCCTTATATTGCAAGCTTAATGCTTCTTGTATGGTTCCCGTATAACAACCTTGAATACCACGAAAAATTCTGGGTAATGAATTTGTTTTTCGCTTTTTGGGGTTGCTTCGGTACCTGCTTCGGACAAATTAATAACATTCAAAATGTTATTTCTCCCAATACAAACGAGCGTACAAGAATTATGTCAATCGGCTCCTTCCTTTACAGCCTTCTTCCGTCAATTTATAACGTGGTTTTCCCTATCGTTGCGGCTAAAATGGGCGGCTTGACAGATATTAAAACCTACCGTTATGCAGTACCCGCATTTGTAATTGTGGCGGCACCGTTGGCTCTTTTCCTTGTTTTCGGTGTTAAGGACAGAGTTGTTCAGGAGGTTGAGCATAAGCCGCAGGTTGATATGAAGCACGGATTTAGAGAGGTGCTGAAGAATAAATATCTTTGGATAACCAATATTTCAGGCTGGATAGCCACATTCTCTGCCGGCGCAATTAACATTGTAAATATGCTGATAATTTATTCTCTGCGTCAGGATTGGGTGCTTGGTATTATGGCAACAATTCTCGGCACCGCCTGGACTCCCGGTATGCTTCTTGCACCGTGGCTTATTAAAAAATTCGGCAAAAAACGTATTATGCTGTTTTGTAAATATGTCACCGTGCTTTGCTCCTTCCTTTCGGTTGCCGGTGTGTATATGAACAGCTTTGTGGTCGTTATTATATCCACATATATTTCCACAATGCTGACATCTGTTGTGGGTATTGTAACAAACTCAATGACTGCGGATATTTGGGATTATCAGCAGTATATTTCCGGCGAACGTCTTGATGGATGTATGGGTATTTTTGCATATCTTTCGGCTCCCGTTACAACTGCTTCGGCACTTCTTATTCCGTATTTGTACGAGTGCGTAGGCTTTACCTCCGACTGGAATATTCTTTACGATGACGCTATACGCAGTAAAGTATTTATTATTACAATAGTTGCCGGTGCGGTAACAGGATTGCTGTCGGCAATACCGTATCATTTCTACGATTATACCGAGGAAAGACACGAGGAGATTATTCAGGAGCTTAAGGAGATTGCCGAGCATCACGAAGATGCTGACTCTCAGCAGAAACAGATACCCGAGGATGCGGCGTCTGTGAATTAATGCGCAGTAAGGATTGAGGTGAAATTTATGAAGAAAAATATTATGGTATTTCTTGCTTTTTTCGTTGTAATAGCGTTGTCCTTTGCCGCCTTCGGCTCCTACACCTATTCAAGCAACAGAAATACATTTAAGGATAATGCAGACGGCTGCGGTCTTTACAGGTATAAAAGCACCTCCACCCAGGAGACCTTTGATGTGCCGGAAACCTACGATTCAAAGCCTGTAACCGAGCTTATGGCGTTCAGCGTTGCCAATGCGGAATACCTTAAGGAAATAAATATCTCAAAAAATGTTAAAACCATTGACGTTTGGGCACTGACAAACTGTCCCGTGCTTGAAAGCATCAATGTTGATGAGGATAACCCTTATTTTACATCTGTTGACGGTGTGCTTTACAGCAAGGACTTAACCGAGCTGATTTATTATCCCAACGGCAAAACACCGCTAAAAACCGATAAATCCGGCAAGGTTACCGCCGGAGGAGAAATTGTTTTGCCCGACAGCGTTGTATCAATCCGTGACAATGCCTTTTATATGTGCTCAAATCTTTATTCGGTAAAATTCAATAATGGGCTTAAAAGTATAGGAAACAAAGCGTTTTTAAAATGTGAAAATCTACAAGCCATTGAATTGCCTAACACGGTTGAGACTATCGGCGAGGACGCATTCTCCTACTGCAACTCGGTGACAAGGCTGGAAATTCCGTCCTCTGTTAAAAGCATCGGCAATTACGCCTTTTTCTCCACCTCCACGAAAATTGAAAAAATCGTAATGCATCATGACAGCGAGGCGGATTTAAAGCTGGGCAAGGATTGGGTGCCCACTGCGTCGGAAAAAATCAGCAAAAAAATACCCGTAGAATATGTGGGTGAGTAACAAAATGAAAGACTTTTCCTTTGAATTTGATTATGACGGAGAAACCCGTCGGGTCAGCAAGCACTGGCAATTTTGCATAGGCAGCGGACATGCGGCTTTGGCGCATCGCAGTGATTATATCAACCAGCTTAAAGCCGTCCACGACGAATTGGGTATAGAACGGGTGCGTTTTCACGGCATTTTTAACGATGATATGAACGTCTGTCAAAAATTGTCGGAGCATCTGCCTGTATTTACACGAAATTCAACGGTAATTTACAGCTTTTACCAGATTGCAAAGGTGTATGACAGTCTGCTGGAAATAGGCGTTAAGCCCTTTGTTGAGCTTAGCTTTATGCCTTCTGCGCTTGCCTCGGGGAGAAAAACCGTATTTTATTACAAGGGCAATGTTACCCTGCCTAAAAATATGGAGCACTGGCAGGAGCTTATTCGTGAATTTGCACGCTTTCTTATTAACCGATACGGCGCAGAAGAGGTCAGAGCCTGGTATTTTGAGGTTTGGAACGAGCCGGATTTACCCTGCTTTTTTAAGGGTAGTATGGAGGATTATTACCGCCTTTATGCCGCAACCGTCCGTGCCCTTAAAAGCGTGGATTCAAAGCTTAAGGTAGGCGGACCTGCCACCACAAAAAGCGGTCATCTTACGGAATTTTTAGATTACTGTAAACGTGAAAGCGTGCCGGTTGACTTTGTTTCAACGCATCAGTATCCCACCGACGAGCTTGGCCACTCAATTAACCGTGAAAGGCTCAAGGAAATACGAAAAATAAAAAACAGCGGCAAAGGCGACTCTATGCGCTCGCTTTTACAGCCGATATTTGATAATGTTAACGATTTTACACCGGATTTAAAGGGCTACCTTACAAGAGAGGCAAGGCGTGCCCGAAAGGAAGCGGGCAGTCTGCCGTTGCTTTACACCGAATGGAGCATAAGCTCAAACTGCGTTGCGGCGGTGCACGATACAACAATGTCCTCTGCGTTTTTGGTAAAAACCCTGCTTGACAATCAGGGCATTGTTGACGGCTCAAGCTATTGGACCTTTTCCGATATTTTTGAGGAATTGTTTTTCTTTGACGACCCGTTTTGCGGCGGCTTCGGTCTTTTAACCGTTGACGGTATAAAAAAGCCTGCCTTTTGGGCGTTTAAGCTTCTGGCACAGTTGCCTGACACACGGTACTGCCTGCCTGTAACCGATGATGACGCCGAGCTTGCCTCATTCCGTGGTGAAAACGGCGACGTGTACCTAATGCTTTACACACAAAAATTTGAAAGCACGGACAATAAGTACAATATCAGCGTTAGAATTAATAAATCCCCCGAATTTTCCCGGGCGGAGATTTACAGAATTAACAGTAACCATTGTAATCCTGTTGCGATTTGGGAGGATATGGGCAAGCCTAAGGTTATCTCAAGACAGGAGCTTGAGCATATTAAAAATTCCTCTCAAATGACCTGCGAAGCCATTGAACCCTGTTATGACAATAACGGATGCACCGTCAGCTTAACCGCCGAGGATAACGAAGTGATTTTAGTAATTCTTAAGAACAGTGAAGGGACATAAATATGCGCTATAAAATCAAGAAATCAAATTACAGAGATTTCAATGTATTTGCCGAAAATCGTCTGCCTCACCGCAGTTATTTTATACCGTTTTTCAGCAGGGATAAAATGAACGATACAACATATTTGACCGAAAGGTATGAAAGCGACTCGGTTATTATGCTTTCAGGAGAATGGGATTTTCGCTATTACAGTCATTCCTCTGCCTTACCTTCTGTGCTTGATACGGATAATACTGAATTTGACAGGGTGCATATTCCCTCCACATGGCAGAAAACAGGCTATGACAAAATAAATTATCTTAATTCCATGTATCCCTTTAGATGCAGACCGCCTAAAACCCCTAAAAACTGCCCTGTGGGCGTTTACCGTAAAAGGTTTAATTTAACAAAAAAATCGGATTTTACATATTTTATCACCTTTCTCGGCGTGTGTGCCTGTGTTGAGCTTTATGTAAACGGCTCCTACGCAGGCTACGGCGAAGGCAGTCACAACAGCAGTGAATTTGATATAACGAAGTATCTCAGCGACGGCGAAAACGAGCTGGCGGCAGTGGTGTATAAATGGACAACGGGAACATACCTTGAATGTCAGGATATGTTCCGTGAAAACGGCATTTTCCGTGATGTGTACATTACCCAACTGCCCTCGTCATATATCTTTGACTTCACCTTTAAAGCAACCAAAACCGACCAAGGATATGATGCGGTAATCCATACAGATATTGCAGGTGACAGTAACTCGTCGGTTAAGGCAGAGCTTGTGTTAAACGACGAAATTATTGCTCAATCGGCAGAAAATGCCGGCAGGGATATTGAATTTAAGTCACTTTCGGTAAAAGAGTGGAATGCGGAAAATCCAGTCTGCTATGATTTGATTTTAACCTTGTGCTCAGGCTCCCGTGAAATTCAGCATATAAGGCAAAAGGTTGGATTTAAAGCAATAAAAATTGACGGCTGCTGTTATCTCTTCAACGGCAAAGCCATTAAATTAAAGGGCGTAAATCATCACGATACTCACCCTGTAAGGGGATACGCCATGACGACCGATGATTTAAAAAAAGACATTGAACTGATGAAGCAATACAATGTCAACTGCGTGCGTACCTCCCACTATCCGCCGGACCCCATAATGCTTACAATGTGCGATGCTTACGGTATTTATACCGTTGACGAGGCAGATATAGAAACCCACGGATGCTTTGTAAAAAACATTGATTTAATCAGCGATGACCCTAAGTGGGAAAAGCATTATATTGACCGTGTTGAAGCACTGTATGAGCGTGACAAAAATCATCCCTGTATTGTTATGTGGTCAATGGGCAATGAGGCAGGCGGTATTAAAAATTTTGACGCCTGCTATGATTATCTTAAAACAAAAACAGATATACCTGTTCACTACGAGCCTGCCTGCAGAAGTCCCCGTGTCAGATATGATATTCTTGCTCATTTTTATACTCCCACTGACGAAATGCGTGCTCTTGACAGAGGCGAATGGCAGGACCCACGCAATAATGACGCACCGTTTTTCCTTTGCGAGTATGCTCACAGTATGGGTGTAGGACCCGGCGGTCTTGACGAATACTGGGATGTGATTTACAGCAGTAAGCGTTTTTTGGGCGGTTGTATATGGGAATGGGCGGACCACGCTCATTATGATGAAAACGCAAGGTATAAATATACATACGGAGGCGACCACAAGGACAGGCTGAACAGCGGTAACTTCTGCTGTGACGGTTTGTTTTATCCCGACAGAACGCCGTCCTCCAGTGCCCTTTGTATGAAAAATGTATATAGTCCCCTAATAGCATATAAGCAGGACGGATTTTATTTTGTCCGTAATACAAATTTCTTTGAAAGCAGTAGTGGAGTTCATATTACCTGTACTCTTTTAAAAAACGGCAAGGCAGAAATATTGCTTGAAAGCGACGAAATAATCAAACCGCAGGAGTCGGTAAAATTACCGATAAATCCCGAATTTTGCGACGGCGACGACGTCTTTCTCATTTTTAATTTTACAAAAGACGGCAGGGAAATTTCACGTCAGCAGTTAATACTAAACGAGCATTTTCCCTCACGGAGCTTTAAAAATGAAAAGCACACCTGGACCGACTCAAACGGTGTTAAAAACCTTGAATGCAAAAACGGTAAAATGCAGTGGGATAAATCCGGCAGGCTTACGTCCCTTACCGACAGTGCCGGAAATTCCGTATTGGCAGACGGCGCAACAGGCTTCGAGCCTATGCTGTATCAGTCGGTGATTGATAATCACGTATATGTTGCCTCCGATTTGAAAAAAGCAGGTCTTGACCGCCTGAAAATTACAAAAGCAAAAGGCACCTTTGACGAATTTCTCAACACCGTAAAGGAAAATATTGAAATTTCCGCAAAGGGAAGGGCTCTGTTTAAAACGGAGATTACTCAAAAGGCAGTTGAGGACAGCGCTCTTTGTGTAACGGCAACAGTTACAAGCCTTTCAAAAAAGCCTATTGATATGCTCCAAATCGGTCTTGCTTTAAAGCTTAACGGCAGATATAACCGTGTGCGCTATTACGGAATGGGCGAGGCTGAAAGCTATTCGGATTTTTCCTGTCAGGATGTTATGGGCATTTATGAAGCTACTGCCGATAAAATGTATGTTGAAAACATTAAGCCTCAGGAGTCGGGCAATCACAATATGGTGCGATGGGCTGAAATTACGGACGATAGCGGTTTGGGTATCCGAATAACCGCATTAGAACAGGCATTGAACTTCAAGGCGGTTGATGTTGAAGAAGATAATCTTCGCAAATCAAAGCATATTGAAGATGTAGTAAGATGTGATAAAACCGTTGTGCACATTAACGGCTTTATGAGGGGCATAGGCTCTCAAAGCTGCGGACCCGATACCGCCGAAAAATACAAAACGGTTATGCACCTCAATCAAACGTACACATATTCCTTTAAGCTTGAATTGATATAAAAACAGCTCGGATAAAACCGAGCTGTGATTAGGCTTTTTCAACAGATATACGTTGACCTTTCTCAAGGCTTATTTCAATCAATTTCTGATTGTAAATAATATTTTTATCATTAGATAAAACGCATTTGATATACGGATTTTCCAAAATCATTTTACCGCCGTTTTCACTGAAAATCTCAATGCCTGAAATAACGCCCTTGTCAATTTCGGCGGACACCAAAAATGCACCGTCGGCACGCAGATTATTAAACCTGCAGGATAGGGATTTGTCCCAATTCGGAAAAATTCTTATTGTGCCGTCATAGCTTTGCAGTGCCATTTCATTAAGAGTGGAGGCGGTAAGACTGCAGTTTTCAAGACAGCCTCCTCCGTGAAGCATTAAAAGATTAGGCTGCTGAAATTTATTATAGTTTAATTTCAGCTTTTTGATAATCAGTGCAGGATTTATGCCCAGTCTTACTGCGCAGGGAAAAATGGAATTTGTTGCGTTATCATCGCACCACCTGTCATTTATACCAAAGGTATTTCGTGCTGTTTTAAGGTATTCGCTGTTTTCTTTTAAATCTCCCTGACCGGCAGGATAAATATGCTGAAGGCAAAGAAAATTGCCGTTATTCCACGCCATACCCTTTTCGGTGTAACGAAAAACCTTCTTAAATTTTTTATAAAACGTGGGATAATCACTGATATGGTCTAAAATGTGACGCCATTTTTCACGCTTGTCCTCGTCTTTTCCCAGGGCTTCGGAAATATCCAGCAACGCTTTAAACACCATTCTCACAAGTCCTAATGACAAAAGATTGTTCTTTGCGTGAATGTGCTTTCTGTAAGTAAACGGATTGAAATTGTCAATGTAATAGGGTACCTCGTGAATGGCGTCATCATAAATTACATATCTGCCGTTTTCAAATACAAGATAATCCTCCCAAAAATCACCCACTTCCTTTAAGAAAGGATAAATATGCTTTTCGGCGGTGTCAATATCTCTTGTACTGTTCCACCGCATAACCATTATAACGGCGGCGTATGACGTGTTGCTCTTTTGACCGAGATACATTTTTTCGTATTCCTCGGGATTATCACGGTATTCCGAGAATAATCCCTTCGGCAGTAAGCCTACGGGATAATATATTCCTCGGCAGTTGAGATGCTTTTTTGCATATTCACGCCCTGTCGGCATAAATTCCTCCAGCGGTGCAAAATAGCAGTCGGAAAGCTCCGGATGATTTGATGAAAACACTGCATAAAAGGGTGCTTCATAGTTATAGTTTAAATGATAGTCGCCGTGCCATCTTTCTGTTTCGGTTGTGATAAAATTACCGTAAATACCCGGAGGGAATTTGACATTTCGTGCGCAGATTGCCAAATGATACTGACAGGCGTACCAGTTTAATTCAAGCTGTTCATCACTTATTTTAAATTCGGATTTGCCGTAAAAATTCTTCCACCATTCAGCGTGACGGCTTTTTTCCTGCATATACAGATTTTCGTCAAAGCCTTCAAGACGTGATATTACGTCCTGCTCGTAATTATCACTGTCAAAATTTGTTGCGGCACAAAGCACATACTTGTTTTCGGAAAAACTGCGTATGCCGGCACAAGCCTTACAGTCAAATTTAAGAGAGTCGTTTTGAAAAACACGGGTAAATATTTGCATACCCTTTTGATTTGTTTCGTTAAACTCATCGGCATTGCAGTTAAAAACCGTAAAACGAGGCTTTGATATTAAGCTGTCATCGCTTGCCGATACTTCAAAAAACACGTCGTTTTTTACGGCGCAGACAAAAATTTTAAATTCAACAAAATCCTTGCCGTCGGCAAAACGGCAGAAAATTTCGCCCTCATCCATACGCTGCTCGGCGTAATAATTCTTATAAAGATTTTCACTTATATCAAAATCAACATATCCCAGCGGTTTA
>JBJEPO010000124.1:0-10067 GCA_051881275.1 Eubacterium sp.
ACGGAATTAATTTTGACCTGTATCAGCCTATGTCGGCAACAAGTACGGCAGGCGGTATCGGCGGTGTTGACGCAGAAAACGCAGATTTGTCAAAGGTAACTATTAAAAGCGATATAACCAGCGGTGATTCGCTTAATTCGGTTGTTCTTGACGGACAATACTGTACCGTATATACCGCCGTTTATAACGAGGATAATCTTAAGGACTGCACCTTTGCCGGTGCCTATGTTACCATTAACAATGATGACGGTACATCGGTTACAAAATTTGTGGAGCCATACAAGGGCGATATAAGCGAGCTGACAGATGAGGAAATAGATGAGCTGTCAAAGAGCTACTTTATTGAGAAAACCGTCAGTGATTCCTCCGGCGAAGGCAGAGAATGGCAGTATTATTATAAATTTCTTGTTACATCGCCTGTGTCTATTAACTTGATTTATACCAAGGCGCCCTTTGTTCTGTATGATTCAAACGGCGGTCAGGATTATTACTTTTCTCCCGATAATACCGTAGGCGGAAACCTGGTAGGCTTTGCCGACCAGTTCCAAAGGGTATTTGACAAGGAGGTTGACGGCGAAGCCACCTATGTTGACACATCGGAATATTACTCCAACTATGAAACCATTACCAATGAGGACGATACCGAAACGGTAATCCCCGGTAAGTATATTTCCCATGCGGCTTTGCCTAATGAGAATTGGGAAACTGACGAAGACGGCACAAGCCCCCATAAATTCTGCGGATGGAGCGTTATAGGAAATGACGGAAAGCAGGTTGTTCTTGACGGCGTTCACACCATAGAATATAACCCCAACGAGGGTAACGGCGGTATTGTTTCGTTTACCGACTCGGAAAACACCATTGACGACCTGCTGTTGGACGCTTCTCACGGTGTTACCCTTACTGCACTTTGGAAGTTTGTGCACCGTGCGCAGGCGCAAACCTATAATGATGATACCGGCGTTTATGAAAATTCTGCCCTGGGCGGAACGGTTGAGGAAACTCTCATTACCGATGATTTAAGGGCAAGCGACGTTAAAGAGTACACGCAAAATGTTAACGGCGAGGACAGGGTTGAATGTATTGACGCTGCCGGAAATACCGGTGACAAGATAATGTTCAAGGCAAAGCCGGATTACAATAATCAGTATATGTTCGTAGGCTGGTATTACAGGGAAAAGCAGGAGGACGGCACGTATGAGGAGGTGTTAAGAACTACCTCAACCTCAATTGCGGTAACCATCGAGGAAGGCAAGCTTAACACATACTACGCCAAATTCCAAAAAATAACTGCGCCTGTTGTGTTCAATTACACACCGACAGGTAATCCCGATGATTACAGCTATTACGAGGCCTCAACGGATAATAAGTACGGAAAGTATTATCAGGAGGTTGCCGTGGGCAGAAAGGCTGAAAAGCCCACCGGTGACTCAATGTCTGTTAAGACCTGGTACACCTCGCCTACCGAAAGAGGCGTAGATTATATTTTTGATTTTGAAAACGACAGAATATATGATGTTACCGAGCTTTATGCAGGGCCGTCATTTACCTTTAACTATTATAATTACTTTAAGTTTGAGGAGCCTTGGTTTTTCAGAACATATTCAACATTAAAGTTTAACGGTAAATATATTGATTTGACAAATGATGCCGATATCAGCGACTATAATGTTTACATTTTAAAGGGCACTCTCGGTGAAAGCACACCTACTGCGTCCTCTGTAAAAAGCAATTCAAAAACAATTAAGGTCGGCAAGTCGGTAAACAGCTCAAGCCTTATTTACAATTCGCTCACAAATCAGGGACAGGTGTTTAACCGTGCAGGCGCAAGATACGATGATTTCTATATTTTTAATATGAAAACGCCGGTTTGGGTAGTGTTTGATTATACCTATAAGGGTGTCAAATACACAAGCACGGTTAAAGACAGGTCTTTGTATAATAACATTAATACCTATATGGCTGCTGCGGATAACGGACTTTATACCTCCTATCCGCCTGAAACAGAAGCAGAGCTTCGCACTGCGCATGATGCTTTGCTTAACAGTCTAAAGGCTATGTATGACGCTGTGGAGCCGCTGGGTATTACCGAGCCGACGCAATATGCAGAAGCATCCGCTGTTGACGGATTAACTTACGATCCCTCCACAGACGGTGTTTATCAGTTTACATCTGCAACAACTATAAGAAATATTGAGCCTTGGGGACTGAAATATTCATTTTCCGTTGACGATAATACAATTACCGATTTTGCCGATTACGGCGCCGTTATTTTAACCGACAAGGACTCGTCAATCAACGAGGATGAGCTTACCACAGACCTTTTGCTGAATAATGAAAATTCGGTAATGTATTCAAAATCAAAGGGCAATATATACTCCGGTGAGGATAATACCGCAGATATTTATTACATTAATAATATGCTGGCGTTAGATTTTAATAAAAACACTTATGCAGTATTTTTTGTAAAGGACAGCGACGGCAATGCGTATTTTTCAAATATAATTTCAAACAGCTATAATTCAATCGCCGGTGATGATACATCTGAAAATGCAGGTATCAGTCAGTCAATATCCGATTATTCCAATGCTTTGATAAATTATACAACGCTTGTTAAAAAAGCAGAATCAGAAAACGCATAAGCGCATACTAAATTTGTAAAGGGAGATGAAATATGAAAAAAGAATATAAGACTCCGCAAATAGATATTGAAATTTTCACTATTTCATCCACTGTTTACACACAGAGCGGTTTAGGCTGGGAAGAGGAAGAGGATGAATATGAGTTTTAAAAGGACGCTTTTAATAATCTCAGCTGCAGTGATTATACTCGGTATCATATTTGCAGGCTGTAACAAAAGCAACGAAGACGATAAACCGTCAACTGCGCCCTCTGTAACCTCCTCATTAGAGGATAGCACTGCCGAAGGCGTCGGCTTTGAGGAGGATGAAACGGCAGAGAAAAGCACGCAGACAACAAAAAATTCAAATGCCAAGCCTTCCTCAACTGCCGTAAGCAAGACGGATAATTCAAAGCAAAGCACTTTTGCACCGAAAAATTCCGTCAGCACTACAAAACCTAACAGTACACGCTCAACTGAAAAAACTACACAAAGCACTACAAAGCCACAGAGCACAAAGCCCAAAACAACGCTCCCTCCAAAGGCACCTAACCAAAACGGCGAATGGGGAGCGTCGGTAAAAAATTAAATTATAATTTGCAGGCTGAGCCTGCACCCACACGAGAAGGAATAATATAATTAACATTCTTACCCGACAAAAACTTTACATTAATGATAATTCAACCTATTCGCCTCCATTATTAAAGTGAGGCAAAAATCGGTATGCTAAATTATCATTTACCAAAACAACCCTCCGGAAATTCGGAGGGTTGTTTACTGTTATTTTTTAGTTGTAACGGACTTTGCACTTGACCAGCCGGAATAATATTTTGTTGAGCCTACCGTTTTGTAGGTGCGAACACGCACATAGTATTTTTTCTTGCCCTTGAGCTTTGTTACGGATTTTGATGTTGTACTGTTTTTAGTAACAGTTACCGTCTTGGGACTTGTAAATTTACTTGATGTGCTGTACTGAATTTGGTATCCCGTGGTTTGTGACGCCTGCTTCTTCCAATATACCGTAAAGCCCTTTGATTTTGCGGTGATTTTGGAAATGCTTGTTCCTTTTGGCTTAGTATATACCGAAATAACCGACGAGAACGGTCCGTAATAATTCATACCTCCTATTGTGGTATAGGCTCTTATTTTGTACTTGTAATTCTTTACGCTTGAAAGGGAGCCCTTTGTATATGTTACCGTGGAATTGGAGGTTATTGTTTTTATAAGCTTGTTTGTGGAGGCGTCATAAATCTGATAGCCGGTGGCGTTGTTCATTTTAGTCCACTTTAAGCTTACTGAATTATATGTCTGGGCAGAGGACTTAAATCCGGAAACCTTTGCAGGCACAATATAGAAATTCACTGTCTTGGAGCCTGTAAAATATGTGCCCTTACCTGTGATTGTAATTGTGGCTGTGCCTACGTTTACATTATTCCTATATGCTAATGTGTAATCCTCGTTTAATACAAGCCTTCTGCCGTTGTAGGATACTGTGGGAGTCGGCGTTTTTGCCATGGAGCTGTAAACCTGGTTGCTAATCTGCCCTACGGTGAAATATGCCGCCTGGTCCTTGATGACAAATTCGGCGGTTATTTGACCGCTGTAATTGCCGATACCTGAAATAACGGCGGTGCCTGTTCCTGCCTGTGTATTGCTTGTGTAGGTTACCGTATAATCGGTGTCCTGTCTTAATGTTGTGTTCCTTTGAATATCTCTTACAGTAAAGGTAGCATTTGCTTCTCTGACAGTGGTGCTAAGCTGATATTCCGCTCTCGCAGGCGTTGCAGTAATAGTATCGCCGGAAAATTCTTTAGGTGCGATAGTGAACACCGCTGTTTTCTGCGAATTTGCAAAATCGCCTTTACCTGTAATTGTTACCGTTGCTTCGCCGGCATTGGTGTTGTTTGCGTAGCTAACGGTATAATATGCGGCTGAAAGGGGACTTCCTCCGTAAACAACCTGAACAGTGGGCTTAATTGCCGAGCCGGTGTATGCATAACTATCCTCTAAGCCTGTAATTTCCGCAAAAGCAAGATTGTTTGATACTGTTACCTTAAAGGTTGCAGAAGCGCTGCCGCTGGTGCTTTTGGCAACAATATTTGCGGTGCCTGCCTTAATTGCGGTGATTTTAACTGTTGATGGTGAGGTCTGCTCAATGGCGGCAACACTGCTGTTGCTTGTTGTAAATACCGCCGGGTCTGTGGTGTTAGCCTCGTATGGAGAAATATTAACGCCTACCGTTACGCTTTCACCCACAGGAAGCGTTGCCGATGTGTAGCCGGCACCGGTTTCGGGATTTATTGTTGTAATTTTTGTTGCTTTTGCAAGGGATACAAGCGTAATACTGCTTGAAACAGTGCCTGCGCTGATTCCCTCACCGCTTCTTACGGCAAAGCAGGTGAATACAACAGTTGATGATTCGGAAATTGTAACCTTATAGCTGCCGTCAGCGTTTGCCGTGTATTTGAAAGAGCTTATTTCAGCATCGGCAAATTCCTTTGCCTCACCGCCGTCAACGCTTACATACCAAATTAGCTTGTCGTTTGATTCGTTGCCGTTTGCATCTGTGGCGTTTGCAGAAAGAGTAAGGGCGGTTGAAATAAATTCGGAATAATTACCGCTTTCATCGGCAGTAAGCTTTTCTCCGTTTGTATCTGTAAGTGAAATATCAATATTCTCAGCACGTACTGCCGGAACAACAGTAATATATTTTGTATATGTTTTGCCGAACTGCGAGGTTGCGGAAACGGGAACGATAACAGAGTCACTGCCGTTGAAATCGTAATTTTCGTTTGCAGTAGCAACGCCGTCTGCATTTACTGTCAAAGCATCGGGATTTGCGGACGTCCAACCGATTGTTTCATCGTGAGAGGCAGGATTTGTAACAACGCTGAGCTGTTCGCTGTGACCTGCGGGCAGTGTGTCGTACGGTGCCGTAATGTTTGTAATTGATTTTATACCTGTAACTACATTAACGTCACAGCTTGCAAAAACAGAATCGTTTTTGTCGCTGATAGCAAATATTTTAGTGCGTCCGCTTTTCTTTGCGGTGATAACGCCTGCGTCACTGATTGTTGCTATTGATGTATCGTTAGAGGCGTATTTAACCGAGTTTGTATAGCCCTCGGGAAGTATTGACAGATTTTTTGAAATGTCATAAGTGCTTTGTGTGGTGTCTGTGTAAAGGGTAACAGAGTCAAGCTCCGTGTCTGTAAGCTGTGAATCTTCAATTTTATAAAAATTCAGCTTGCTTATGGGGTTGGCTTCAACAACATTGATGTCAAGAGTTGATACCAATTCTCTGGGCAGAATACTCTCACCCTTGGGTGTGGCCGTTCTTGATGTACTGCCCTTTGATACTGCTTTACATTCAAGAGAATATGTGCCCGGGTTGTGAATGTTAAGTGTGCAGTTGAATTTTTCATCAACTGTGTAAAATTCGTTAATCTCCTCACCGGTCAGCTTGTTTGTAAGGGTGAACACATATTCATCGTTGCCGTCCTTTGCGTAGGGAACTATAACGTAGCTTTCGTCCTGCATTATTTTCGTCTGACCGCGACCGCCGTCGGCAGTGCTTGTCCCTGCAATTTCAACATTGTTGTTTCTCAATGCAAAGGATGTTGTTGCTATGGAATTAATAACACTTATTGTCTTTTGGAATTTGTAACCGCTTTGGGGAGTAACGGTCATATCAAAATCGGTTTTGCAGTCCTTTGTTACGTTAATGGAAAATTCATTTTCCGACGACTTCGTCATCTCAACGCCCTTTGCGGCAGTTGCGGATACAAATATTCCGTCGTCATTAACCTGCGGGCTGACTGATGCGGTAAATTCTGCCGATGTTTGATTGTTAATATAAAGAATACCTGTGTCGCTGTCAAAAAACGCAGTATCTATGTTGTTCGGCGAGCTTACGGTGATTGATGTAATCGGCTGAAGCGTGGTAAAGCTCTTCTGTGCGGTGAAAGCGTCACCGTAATTTACCGTAAGGGTATAGCTTTGACCTGCCTGCTCCGGCAAAGTGAATTTTGCGCTTTCGGTGGCGGTGTAGGTGCCGTCGCTTTCCTGTGTGTAGGAGTAGTTGTTTGAACTGTTTACGGCAAAGCCGTTACTGCTCCAGGTAAAAGCACTTTGAGCGGAGTCAATTAACTGTTCATCGGTTATTCCGCCTGCGGTAGCGGTTACCTCGTACGTAACGCCGGCAAAAAAGTCGTTTTTGCTGTCAATGGAAAGGGTGATGCCCGAATCAGAAGCAATAACGGGAGCCGCCGACAAAATCATAATTGCCGACAGTAATATTGCCGATACCTTTTTTAAGTGATTTTTCATAAAAATTCCCCCCCAAATTATTTGTAATATTAGGTAAAATGTTGCAATATTACTATATCACAATATTTTTATTTCGTCAATAAAATGAACAACAGAAAACAAGGAACAGGCCGTATTTGCTAACCTGTTCCTGTCTCTGTTTTTAATTCATCGTATTTCGTATGTGTTTTTATCCAAGTCAATTATAACGGTTGTACCGTCGGAATACACGGCTTTTTGACGGCGGTAAGAGCCTAAAAATTCGTGCTTAATCATTTCCTTGTTATAAAGCCTTGCCTGCAAATCTGCCAGTGGCTTAATTCGGTCAATTTCTTTTTTTAGATTTTCTTCGTCAAGAAGCGCTGTATCGGCAGCTCGGTTATCTGTTCCAATCTTGTTAACACCTGTGCCGAAAGGATTTATGTAGGGCATACCTGCATACAAGGCACAGTATAAATCACCGTTGTCACCTTTAGGAATACCCCAGTTGTTAAACCAGTTCCAGGGCACCATAATGCAATCGTGAAAAACAAGATTGCCCAAAGGAATAGGAATCCCCACTGCCTGACCGTTTTCCTGGGGCCTTAATGTGAAAGGTCCGTGATGAACAAGTGCAAGATGATTTAATAGCTGCATCGCCGGCTCCTCCGAGGACATAATCATTCCTTTTTCGTTGAGATAATCAAAGCAATCCGCACGGTGCTTTATGCTCTGCTCTCTTGTGACCTTGTGGTTAGGGTTAAAGCACTCGTCGCCGTTCATAACCGAGAAAACATCAAGATATGCACCCTGAACATCAACGCCGTGTTCCTCAAGCTCACTGTAAGTTTTTTTAACAAATTCAAGTGCCTGTGAAGCACAGAGAAATGTGTGTTCACCGCCGTCCCAAATTGAGCAGTAAGGATGGGAACCGTCAATTTTTGTCACGGCTTTGTTCATATCAAAAACAGGTGAGGAATAATAAAAATCTCTGTACTGGTCGTGGAGGGCAAAAATATACCCTAAATCACGGCTGACCCTTGCAAGCTCCTTTAAGCCGTCCCAACCGCCTGCATCTTCACAGGGCGGAAGAATATATGGGTGATTATTGTCATAGCCGTCCTTGCCCCAGCCGTCGGTGTGGATGTAAAGCTTTTCAAGACCGCACTCTTTCATCCTTCTGATTTGCTCGGCACGCTCATAAAAGGTTGCATATAGCGTTTCGTTTGTTCCGTTTTTGTCGTAAAATTTAGATTTTTCGTTAATCTTTGAATAGATTTTATGATGCAGAACAGCGCATCCTATAAGCTTTTCAATATTTCTGTTTTTCTTAATTTTATCGTCTATTGAAACAAACTGACCGTTATCAATAAGATACTGCCTGTAATCCTTTGCAACAGTGTTGTAGTCGCCTTTTTCGTGGAAAATAAATTTGATTTTTCTTTCATAAGACAGCTTGCCCAAAGAGGACATCCAGTGAACAGAATTAACAAAAGCACCGTGCCTGCCGAAAGCGGAAAACATACAGGCGTCGTAGGGTGTGTCAACAATAGCGGTAAAGGTATGACCGTCGCAAGCTCTGCCCCAAATCGGCATATAGCAGTCGCCTGTGTTGATTTTACGCAGATAATGGGCAAAGCCAAAGGTAGAAAGAAAATTATCCTTAAAGCCGTCGGGCATTATAAATCCCTGACGCATTGCGTCAATATGATAGGAATAACCGCCTTTTTTCTTTGAATTAAACGGAGCGGGAAAATATACCGCATGAATATCATAGCCTGTTTCATTTTCTGCCTTAACGGAAAATTCGGCGGTGTCCTCGCCTGTGATTTTAGCAGTTAAAACAAGAGTAAAATCAAGAATTTTTCCAAAAGCAGTGTATCCCCAAAGACGTGTTACAATTTTATTGTGGCTGTATTCAAATTTTCTTTTCGGTGCGGAATAAAGTGTGCGATAGGTGCTTATATATTTACCGCCAGCCTTTTTACGAATAATGATATACGGCGCCCTGCCGTCGCTTATCCAGGAAAATCCGTTGTGTATTATCTCATAATCACCTGTAAGCTCGTTGATTTTTAGCTTTAAATTGCTTTTTGTCATTTATTCCACCTCAATTTGATTATATAATTATAAACCGTTTAATGATTGCGAAAAACAACCTTGT
This sequence comes from Eubacterium sp., assembly GCA_051881275.1. Lineage (GTDB taxonomy): Bacteria > Bacillota > Clostridia > Oscillospirales > Acutalibacteraceae > Eubacterium_R. The sequence continues at coordinate 9,072 of JBJEPO010000124.1, forward strand.
TTTTTAGAAATCCTATCATAAATAAATGATATTGAATAATATAAGCATTCGTGCTATAATTTAAAAACAATTAATGTATTACTGTTACCATAGGTGAAGAAATGAAGAAGATTATCAGTTTGATATTATCTGTTGTAATGCTGCTTTGCGTTACCGTAGGCTCTGTTTTTCCTGCTTTTGCCGGACAGCCGATTTTCGGCTATGATGTTTCTCATAATAATGACCTTGTTAATTTTACCGATGCAAAAAAGGACGGCAAGGATTTTGTTATGATAAGATTGGGCTATTACAACCATCTTGATAATAATTTCTGGGCAAATGTTGAAAATGCCTGCAAGGCTAATATGGATTTCGGCGTGTATCTTTACAGCTATGCATATACCGTCGAGGAAGCACAGATAGAGGCAAATTTTGTACTTGATACAATTTCTCAAATGGGCGATTATGAGGAATTTTTCACACTGCCTGTCGCCTACGATTTGGAGGAGGACAAAATCCTTCAAAATTGTACTGCGTCTATGATTAATAAGCAAATGACCGTATTTTGCGATACAATTAAAAACGCAGGCTATACGCCTATGGTTAATGCAAATAAGAATTGGCTTACAAATTATCTGGATGCGTCGCTTATTAAGTCAAAGGGCTATAAATTCTGGTACTCCTACTGGCAGAGCAATCCCGATTTCTCCGCTCCGATTAAGGCAGGAAATACGGATTTAACTGTTGATATGTGGCAGTATTTAGGCGGTTCAAACGGCTCCCTTGATGAAAATGTTATTTTCAATCCCGACAGTATTGTGAAGGAACGGGGATGCGTTCATAAAATAAAAACCACCGTTACCAAAGCCACCGCAAGCAAGGACGGAAAGGCTGTTAAAAGCTGTTCAAAATGCAATTTGATTATTTCGTCTTCGTCAATCCCTAAGGCGTCAAGCATTAAGCTTTCAACCACATCTTACACTTATGACGGCAAGGTGAAAAAGCCGACGGTAAAGG
>JBJEPO010000125.1:0-10067 GCA_051881275.1 Eubacterium sp.
CTTTTTCTTTTTGCCATATTGCCTCAAAGTGCCTTAAACACTCACTTCTTCAAATACCCATAGACCACTTGAGAAGCTATTAGAAATCTTGAGATTTCCTCAATAACACCAACTTCTCAACCAACTTGCAACTGAGGATGCAACTTTATTTTGCATACAAACTATATGTTCCGTGTTTCTCTCGGCTGGAATAACCTGTTTGAGTAAGTGCGTTGTTATCGTTTATTGCAGATTCTATTAACTTCTTGGTTAAGTCCGGCACATCCTCTTTTTGTAATGCATCTTCAATATCTAACCAAACAACCTCGCTGTTTTCATCATTATCTGATGTAGCCTCTCCACTAACATAATCAAGAGAGAATGCTACATACCAATCTTTAAGATTAAATCTTACAGCAATAATTTCTTTTGCTTCAACGGTAATTCCTGTTTCTTCTATGTACTCTCTAACAACAGCTTGCTGTGGGGTTTCGCCGATATTAACATATCCACCGGGGACAATAAGTAAATTCTTACCTGCACCGTATGTATGCCGTGCAAGTAATACCTTTTCATCTCTAATAAGTATACCTGTAACGCTCTGTTGCCAATTAGTATTTTCTCTATTCATACAAGTCCTCCTTGTCTAATCCTTTTACCAAACCGCTCATGCCGACAACCCTTGGCCATTTATTAGTTGCCATAATAGTTGTTGCATTTATATTGCCTAAATGAGCGTAAAAATGCCGCATTTGACCTATCATACATTCTAATCGGTTATATTTATATCCATTAGGTTTTGTATATAAATCCTCATCTGTCAGGCTGTCAAGATAGTTCAATATCTTTGTTCTGACATCTTCAAAATAGTCTAATAGTTCTTCTCTTGACAATGTTTTATTACCCATATAGTCTAAACTATTCAAGCCTTCTTCGTGAAAGCTTGGCTCGTCATATTCCAAAGGATTGATAAACCATTGGTCGCAAGAATGAAGTGTATGATAACAATGCTTCCAAATAGGCATATCGCACAATATGTAATCCATATCACAAGTAACTAATGTAACATAAAAATTGTGAAACATTATTTCCGTACTATCTCTAATTACTTTTATTAATTCGTTTTTCATATTTATTTCCTCTCATATAATTCGTTGATGTTCTTAAACTCGTTACTAATTATGTTTTGTGTTATATATTTACCGTTTTTCCAATAGCATTTTTCAGCACACGAATTATCATCAATAGTTAATATTCTGTACTGATTATCAACGACCTCCAATGCGGCATTATCAAGCTGAACAGCAGGTATTTTGTGTGTTCGTTTCATCATTTGTTTGACAGATTCGATTCTTTCAGGCTCTTTAACAATATGCGGTGCAAACAAAACATTTATTAATCCAAGTCCTGATACTCTGATAATTTGACTTGAATTTGATGAGATTGCTCTTGAATCGGAATTACCGTAATCGCACCAACAAATACCTCCGGCACTAACTCCACACAAAACCTTATCCTCGTCATAAGCCTCAATTAGCATTTTATCAATATCGTACATTTTGAATAATCGCATCAGCTTATAAGTATTTCCGCCACCGACATAGATTATATCAGCCTTTTTGATTTTGCTACTTGTTATATTTTTATCATTGATTTCTTCATATCGCAGGTAATCTGTCGGGCAACCATACAAACCGTTATAGATACCATCCATTACCTCAAAATAGTAATCGGGATAATTATTAGCTAAGCCTATAAACAGAAAATTTGGTTTTGCTTTTCCTGTAAGCCTAATTATTTCCTTATCAAATGGTGCGGTTTCGTATTTAGTATTGTGGTGTCCGTTTTCTCCGCCACCGATTGCTACAATCTTTCCCATAATTAAAACTCCAATGTATAAAATTTCGTTTTGAATGTTTGACTGCCGTCCGTTTTTGAATATTCTCCGTAATGGTGAAATTTTAATCCACACTTTTCCATAACCTTGCCGGAGCGTGGGTTATCTATAGCGTGGCATGAACAGATTTTATCTACACCTAATTCATTATGAACAAAGTCAATTATTGCCTTCATAGCTTCGGTGCAATAACCCTTGTGCCAATAGTCGTAGTGTAAATTGTATCCCATACCCCAATAGCCTTTTATTTTATCACTCGGACCGATTCCACCAGTGCCGATAACCTTGTTTTCTTCTTTCAAAACAAATGCCCAATTCCATTCTTCTTCATCAACAAGTGTTGATTTTATCCAATCAATAGTTTGACTTATGTCAGTTAAAGTAGGATATGACATATATTTTGTTACTCGTTCATCGCTATTCCAGGAAAAGCAAGCCTCTGCGTCATCAAGTGTAATAGGTCTTAATATTAATCTTTCTGTTTCTAAAATTGGTTCTTTAGCCATTTCAATACCTCCTAAAAAAATAAACCGTCGATGTATATTGCTACACATCAACGGTTTTGACTTCTTATAAGACAAGCATCATACCGAAATTGAGTGCAACAAAAGAATTCCATTTGTATCACAAATAGAATGATTAGGCTTATAAGCTGTCGCACAAATAACGAATTGCATAATACTTTTCCCTTTCGTTTATTGAAACCATACTAACACTAAAGCTATGATTTGTCAATCATATTTAGTTGGAGTTATTAACATCAAGCTTAACTTTTTCCTATTTTCTATTGTTTTATTATTAATTACTGATATAATATATTTGAGGTGTTGAAATGAACAAATGGGAATTTAGAAGATACAGGAAGCGCACGAAGTACGACCTTGAAAAAAGCAAGAAAATGAATAATTTTACATATTTAAACAAAAATGCTTGCAGGGAAAATCAAATTGTTCTTGCAGGTGATTCCATAACCGAATTGTTTAATATGGAATTATTTGATGATTTCTGCGACAAGCATGGCGTTAAGATTTACAACCGAGGAATAAGCGGTGATACCTCTGACAGACTGCTGGAGAGGCTTGAAGAAAACGTTATAAGCATCAAGCCAAAGGCGGTTGTAATACTAATAGGTATAAACGATTTAACGGCAGGTGCAAATCCCGAATACATAGCAGAAAACATAAGAAAAGCCGTTGAAGCAATTAAAAGCTCAAACCCGAATACTGCGGTTATACTTGAGGCGGTATTCCCTGTAAACACTAAAATGAACCATTACAGAACCCTTAACAAAGCACGGCTTCAAATCGGCAGGCTTAACAATCTTATAAATAATCTTGCCGAGGAATACGGTGCAGAGCTTATTGATTTAACGGACAAGCTATCCGACAGCGAGGGTATGTTCAGACGGGAACTGACCTATGACGGACTGCACCCGAATGCACAGGGATTTTCCGTTGCCGCACAGGCGATTACTGAAAAATTATAATAATACTAATACCCCTCACTCGCAAGGAATGAGGGGCAATTTTTATTTAATGTGTTTCTTATTAGTCTTTTTATCGTAGATGCAGGAATAAACCTTGTGGGTATTGATTTTGTACTCAATCCACACGTTACCGCTGGCGAGAGTTTTTACTGCTGTAACGGTGGCGGTGGTGTTTTTTCGGCGTGTTGCCGTATCGTCACTGCCGAAGGCGGTAAGCTCATTAATCTTATAAGCACCTGTGGCTGAGCCGTAGCCCTTGTAGCATTTTCTTGTGTCGGAAAACGTCACCTTATCCCCTACTTTAACGGTGGGTTTGTTGGATGGCTCCTTATAGGTCACAAGATAATAAGACGGACTTCTGTCGGCGGTGGCTTTGTTGATTTCGGTTTTTGATACAATACATCCGAAGGTGGTCTTTTTTACTATTCTGTCAGGACGGCTTCCTCTGCTGTATTTGCCGTCATACATATTTGGGTCAAGTATTTCAATATTATCGCCGTTCATTTTATAGGCGACTACAAAATGACCTGCCGAGCTGAAAACATCATAGCTGTCGCCCTGATTTACAGCCGCCATTCCGCCTGCTTTCAAGTGAGATACAAGCTTGCTTTCATCGGAGGTTGTTGTGTAGGAAAAATTCTTATTTGCCTTACACAAAGCCTCAAGCAGTACGGACATAATGGTTCCGTTTTCACCTCTTGCACCGTTTTTCATACTGAAGTCCGCCATTTGCTTAACAGTATAAAGCTCTTTGCCGGCAAGATTATTAAATATCATTGCGGCGGTGCATACTCCGCATCCGGAGGTTGCAACGGTTTCAATTTTGCTTGTGCCTGACCTATCATAATTCACATTAGGATAGTCAAGCTGGTTGTAATAAAACACTATTTATCACACTCTCCCTTTTCAAGATTCATAACGGCGGAAATACCTGCCGCCAAGGCAGATACTGCCAAACCGATAAGTGCTGATTTAAGTGCGGATTTTTCATCGGAAAAATCAATAAGCGCAATGTTTACTGCTATATACGCTATTGCTGCCTGAATAAATGTTCTGAATGCTCTAATTAAACAATTTTTTGTGATTTTCATTATATTTCCTCCTTTGTAAATAAAAAAACAGTCCCTATGAGGAACTGTTGACAAGTTTGGTACAATGTGATAATATAATGATAGATAGAGGGCTTACACCGGATAGACGGTTAGTCCCTAACAAAGTTTGAAGTAATCGCCCTAAGTTTTAGCGGACTGCAGGGCGGTTATTTTTTTATGCTTAGTATGTAGCCAGTGGCAACAATAAGAATAATTGCAATAATTGCTAAGTATTCCATAGCATCACCCCCTAACTAAATTAGAGGGCACTGCCCTCTAAAAAGAGGACTAACCGCCTACCGTTTTTACGGACGCCTTTATCTACCGTCAAAATTATACATTATTCATATATTTATGTCAACAACACCTCTTTAGGTGTTTTTTTAATTATCCATTTTTCTTTCTATATCTTCTATACGGTGGTCTGCGACCTTAATCTGCTGTTCCAAAACAGGAATACGCTCTGCGAACTTATTATGCTTGTCAACCTTCTTTTCAAGCTGTTCTATTTTATATGACGTGAGCTTTGACGAGGTTAGAATACCGCCGAAGGTGCCGGCAAGAGTGCCGATAAGCGCCAGCATTGCAACGATAATGTCGTTATTCACAAACGCACCCCCATATTTTAAATATATTCATTTTTCTCCTTTCTGACACCTGAGACTTATGTCGTTAATAATAATTTCGGCTCTCGCCTGCTTATGCAGATTAGAGATAAATTTTATTTTGTCAATAGGGTGTACATTTTTTGTAACTGTTATATTTATAAATATGCGCTATAAAAGCTATAATGCTTTACAGGATATTTTGTATATTTATTCATTTGTATGTATATTTATTACTTTTTCTCTGATTTCTATTGACATATAAAAATGCTTGTGTATAATATATTAGAATATTAAAAACATACTTAATAAGGAAATGCATAATAATGACTAAAGTATTCATTGACGGAAAGCAAGGAACAACAGGACTGAAAATATACAACCGCTTTGAAAAGCGTGACGATATTGAACTATTGCTCATTGACGAGGATAAGAGAAAGGACCCTGCCGAAAGGGCAAAAATGATTAATCAATCGGATGTTACTTTTTTGTGTCTGCCGGACAATGCCAGCATTGAGGCTGTAAAGCTTGCAGACAATGACAGGGTTAAAATAATTGACACTTCAACGGCGCATAGAACTAATGATGACTGGGCATACGGTTTTCCCGAGCTTGACGAAGTCTTTAGAGAAAAGATAAGGACAAGCAACCGAATTGCAGTGCCGGGATGCTACGCCAGCGGTTTTAACTCAATAGTATATCCGCTTGTAAAGCACGGCGTTATTGCAAGCGATTATCCTATTGTATGCTACGCAATGTCGGGTTACAGCGGTGCAGGTAAAAAAGGAATCGCACAATACGAGGACGAAAGCAGAGACAGTGAGCTTGACTCCCCCAGACAGTATGCACTGACTCAGGAGCACAAGCATCTTAAAGAGATGAAAGCAATATCAAGGCTTACAAGAACGCCGGTATTTGCACCTCATATATGCGATTATCCCTGTGGAATGACTGTATCGGTTCCCTTATTTGCGGATATGCTTTTAAAGAAAATCAGCAAAAATGATTTGAGAGAGATTTTTGCAGAGCATTATCAGGGTGAACAATTTGTAAAGGTTCGCCCGATAGGTTACAGTGAAAATATGATAGGCTCTAACAATTTTGCAATGCGTGACGATATGGAAATTGAAATTAACGGAAACGATGAGCGTTTACTTATCACATCACGGTTTGACAATTTGGGCAAAGGCGCCAGCGGTGCGGCCATACAGTGCCTTAACATTGCCCTTGGAATAGACGAAAAAACAGGACTTAATTTAGGAGAATAACTATGGAGAACAAATTTACATATATTGACGGCGGTATCTGTGCGGCGAAAGGCTTTAAGGCAAGCGGAACATACTGCGGTATCAAAAGACCTGCAAACGATACCCCCGAAACAAAGCACAAGAATGATATTTGCCTTTTTACCAGTGATGTAGTATGCAGTGCGGCGGCGGTATATACTCAAAACAAGGTTAAAGGCGCACCCATACTTGTTACAAAGGCTAATCTTGAAAAATCAGGCGGTAAGGCTATTGCTGTAATTGCAAACTCAAAAAACGCCAACACCTGCAACGCTGACGGCGTTGATAAAGCAAACAGAATGTGTGAGCTTGTGGCAAATGAACTTAACATTCCTCAGGAGCAGGTTATTGTGGCAAGCACAGGCGTAATCGGTCAGGTGCTTCCCATTGAGCCCATTGAGCAGGCTGTGCCTGTTTTGGCAAAAGGACTGTGCTACAACAAAAATGAAGAGGCGGCAACCGCAATTATGACCACAGACACGGTTAAGAAAGAGTATGCGGTTGAATTTAAAATCGGAGACGCAGTATGTCATATAGGCGGTATGGCTAAAGGCTCGGGAATGATACATCCCAATATGGCTACAACGCTGAACTTTATCACAACGGACTGTGCGGTTTCTCCGTCACTTCTTCAAAAGGCATTAAGCGAAATTGTAAAGGTTACATATAACTGTCTTTCCATTGACGGTGACACTTCAACAAACGATATGGTTTCTCTTATGGCAAACGGACTTGCCTTTAACGATGAGATAACAGATGAGGGCGAGGATTACGAAATATTCAAGGAGGCTTTATATCAGGTAATGGCAAATCTTACCCGTATGCTTGCAAAGGACGGTGAGGGTGCGTCAAAGCTTCTTGAATGTATAGCATCAGGTGCAAAGGACAAGGACACGGCTATTACCGTTGCAAAGAGCGTTGTATGCTCTACCTTGTTTAAAGCGGCAATGTTCGGCGAGGACGCCAACTGGGGACGTGTTCTCTGCGCTGTGGGATATGCCGACGCTGATTTTGACATTAACAAGGTTGATGTTGATTTACGCAGTGAAAAAGGTATCGTAAGCGTATGCAGGAACGGTGCAGGAGTTGAATTTTCCGAGGAAAAGGCTTCTGTTGTTCTTTCAAGTGATGAAATATATATTGATATTAACCTTAATGACGGCAGTGAGTCTGCTACCGCATGGGGTTGTGATTTAACTTATGATTATGTAAAGATTAACGGAGATTATAGGACCTAATGAATCCCTCCACCGCAAGCGGTCCCCCCTCCCTTTAACAAGGGAGCGGGCAAAAGAAAATGCAATGCAGTTTCACTTCCGGGTGGCAAATAAAAATAGGAGAAAGGCTATGAATATTGACAATCAAATGAAAGCCGAGGTAATTGCCAAGGCACTGCCCCATATACAAAGATACAGAAAGAAAATTGTTGTTGTTAAATACGGCGGCAACGCTATGATTAACGACGAGCTTAAAGAGGCTGTTATGCACGACCTTGTACTGCTTACCACGGTAGGAATTAAGGTTGTACTTGTTCACGGCGGAGGCCCTGCCATAAACAAAACCCTTGAAAAAATGCAGATTCAAAGCAAATTTGCAGACGGTCTGCGTGTTACCGACAAGGACACCGTTGATGTTGTACAAATGGTTCTTGCCGGTAAGGTTAACAAGGATTTGGTATGCCAAATCGGTAATTTAGGCGGTCATGCAATCGGTCTTTCCGGTATGGACGGAAATATGATTAAGTGCAAGCCACTTGATGACACTCACGGCTATGTGGGCGAGATTACCGAAATGAATATGGACGCAGTTATTGAAATACTTAACAACAACTGGATTCCCGTAATCTCAACCATCGGCTATGATGAAAAGGGCAACTGCTACAACATAAACGCCGACACGGTTGCGGCGGCGGTTGCAGGCGAGCTTAAGGCAGAGGCACTTGTTTCAATGACGGACATAGTGGGACTGCTGAGAGATAAAGACGACGAATCAACATTAATTCACAGAGTATATATCTCCGACACACCGGCGCTTATTGCCGAGGGAATAATCAGCGGAGGTATGATACCTAAAATTGACTCTATGACAAAGGCTCTCAGAATGGGTGCAAAAAAGGCGTTTATAATTGACGGACGTGTTCCCCACTCAATACTGATGGAGCTTCTTACCGACGAAGGTATGGGAACAATGTTCAGAAGCAGATAGAGGTGATTTTCAATGAACACAAAAGAAATTGATAATGAATTTGTTGCCCATTCATACGGTCGCTTTGACGTTTGTCTTACTGAGGGCAAAGGCTCAACTCTGTATGATGAAACCGGAAAAAAGTATATAGACTTTGGCTCAGGCATTGGTGTTACCGCCTTCGGCATAGGCGACGATATATGGAAAGAGGCTGTTTGCGCTCAGCTTGACAAGGTACAGCACACCAGCAACCTTTATTACACAAAGCCCTGTGCCGATTTGGCAAAAATGCTTTGTGACAGAACAGGAATGAAAAAGGTCTTCTTTGCAAATTCCGGTGCTGAGGCAAACGAGGGTGCAATTAAATTTGCGAGAAAATACTCATCGGACAAATACGGTGACGGCAGGAGCACAATTATAACTCTTGAAAATTCATTCCACGGCAGGACAATAACAACACTTGCCGCCAACGGTCAAGAGGTATTTCACAAATTATTCACTCCCCTAACTCCCGGCTTTAAATACTGCCCTGCAAACGATATTGAAAGGCTTAACGAGTTGGCAACAGACGATGTTTGCGCAATTATGTTTGAGTGTGTTCAGGGCGAAGGCGGAGTAAACAACCTTGATTATGATTTTGTAAAGGCTATTGAAGGTCTTGCGAAGGAAAAGGATATACTTATGATTGCCGACGAGGTGCAAACCGGAAACGGCAGAACAGGAAAATATTTTGCATACGAGCATTTTGATATTCTGCCTGATATTGTTACTACTGCTAAGGGAATTGCCGGAGGATTGCCAATGGGAGCAGTGCTTTTCGGCGAAAAGGTGAAGGACACGGTTGAGCCTGGCAGTCACGGGTCCACCTTCGGCGGAAATCCTGTGGCGGCGGCAGGCGCAATAAGCATTGTAAGCAGAATTGACGATAAATTTTTGCAGAATGTTACCCACAAGGGCAATTACATAAGGGAATTTTTATCAAAGGTTAAAGGCGTTGAAGGTATCAGCGGAACGGGACTTATGCTTGGCATAAAAATCAGCAAGCCTGCCAAGGAGGTTGCTGTACAATGTCTTGAAAAAGGACTGCTTGTGCTGACAGCAAAGGATAAAATCCGTCTGCTGCCTGCCCTTAATATATCCAAAAAAGAACTTGACGAAGGTCTTAATATTTTGAAAGAGGTAATTGAAAAATGAAGCACTTACTTAAATTACAGGATTTAGACAAAAGCGATATTCTTGATATTCTCAATCTTGCCGACCAGCTAAAATATGAAAATAAGCACGGCATTGAGCATCATCACCTTAAGGGTAAAACCCTGGGTATGATTTTTCAGAAAAGCTCAACCCGTACACGTGTAAGCTTTGAAACAGGAATGTATCAGTTAGGCGGTCAGGCACTTTTCCTTTCCAACAGGGATTTACAGATTGGCAGAGGCGAGCCTGTGCAGGACACGGCGAGAGTTCTTTCACGCTATCTTGACGGAATTATGATTAGAACCTTTGAGCAAAAAGAGGTTGAGGATTTGGCTGAATACGGCT
>JBJEPO010000126.1:0-1808 GCA_051881275.1 Eubacterium sp.
TACCGTTAGAATGGAGTCCCTGCAGGATGCCTTCTCTTATGACGAGCTGCGTGATTTTGACCGCAGAGTGAGAGAAACTGCACCTGACGCACACTATGTTGTTGAGCCTAAAATTGACGGACTTTCCGTAAGCCTTGAATACGTAAACGGCGAGTTTTCACGTGGTTCAACAAGAGGTGACGGCGACGTGGGCGAGGATGTCAGCGGTAATCTAAGGGTAATTCATAATATTCCGCTTAAGCTTAATAAGCCCGTTCCTTATATTGAGGTCAGGGGCGAGGTATATATGCCGAAAAAGAGCTTTGAGCGTGTCACCGACCGTCAGTTAATTGCAGGTGAAAAACCCTTTAAAAATCCCCGAAATGCCGCCGCAGGCTCGTTAAGGCAAAAGGACAGTAAGGTTACAGCCACAAGAGGACTTGACATATTTGTGTTCAATGTTCAGCAGATTGAGGGCGAAGAGCTCACCTCTCACAAGCAGTCACTTGATTATCTTAAAGAGCTGGGCTTTAATACCATTCCCTTTTACGAGAGAGCTTCCACCATTGACGAGGCAATAGAAAAGGTAAGTGAAATCGGCGAAAAACGAGGTGAGCTTGAATTTGATATTGACGGTGCCGTAATAAAAACAGACGATTTTGCCCAAAGAGAGTTGATGGGTTCTACGGCTAAATTTCCAAAATGGGCGGTTGCTTTCAAATATCCGCCGGAGGAAAAGCAGACAAAGCTAACCGATATAGAAATTACGGTTGGACGTACAGGCGTTCTTACACCAACCGCAGTTCTTGACAGCGTTCACCTTGCAGGTACTACGGTGTCACGTGCAACGCTCCATAACCAAGATTTTATTAAAGAAAAGAATGTAAATATCGGCGACGTTGTTACAGTAAGAAAAGCAGGGGATATTATTCCCGAGGTTTTGTGTGTAAATGAAAAAAATTCCGTTGGATTTTTTGAATATCCTTCAAAATGCCCCTCCTGCGGTGAAAATGTTGTTCGTGAGGAGGGCGAAGCGGCAATAAGATGCATTAATCCCGAATGTCCTGCACAGCTTTTGCGTAATCTGATTCACTTTTGCTCAAGAGACGCTATGGATATTGAGGGACTTGGTCCGTCAATTATTGAAACCTTTGTTGATAACGGCATTATCAGCAAAACAACGGATATTTACCGCCTTGATAAAAGCAGAATTATTGAGCTTGAGGGCTTTAAGGAAACAAGCGCAGGCAATATAATCAATTCCGTTGAAAATTCAAAGGAAAATGATTTGGGCAAGCTTATTTTTGCCCTCGGTATCCGTCATATCGGCGCAAAAGCGGCAAAGCTTTTAAGCGATCATTTTAAAAATATGGATAATGTTAAGAACGCCGGTGTTAATGATATACTTGAAATTGACGGCTACGGCGAAATTATGGCAAAAAGCGTTGTTGATTTCTTCGCCAATCCCTCGGCGGTTGAAATGATTGACGAGCTTAAAGCCTTCGGCGTTAATATGCAGAGTAAAACGCAGGTTAAGGACAACAGATTTGAGGGTATGACCTTTGTTTTGACAGGTACTCTGCCAACGCTTAAGCGTGCCGAGGCAGGCAAAATAATTGAAAGCTTCGGCGGAAAAACATCTTCCTCCGTTTCTAAAAAAACCACCTTTGTCCTTGCAGGTGAGGCGGCAGGCTCAAAGCTTGATAAGGCAAACGCTCTCGGCGTTGAGGTCATTGATGAAAGTAGATTTTTAGAAATGATAAAGTAAAATTCATAGGGTAACGGTAATAATCGGAACCCGTCAAAAATGCAGTATTAAAGCGATATTT
>JBJEPO010000127.1:0-9940 GCA_051881275.1 Eubacterium sp.
TTTTATCTCTTTTCATAGTATCATAGTGCTTTTGCAGTAAGAAATACACCTTGTTTACAAGCTTCATATCAAGATTGAACCAATAAATCGTAAAGGTTAGTCCGAACAAGCCCGCAATCACAGCAAATATTTTGGCGATAACTTTAAAAAATTTCATTGTTATCCCCTCCTTAATAGGATTTTGCAAGTCCCTTTTGTCTTGCATACTCTGCCGCTCCCAAAGCACCCATAAGCTGTGGGTCGGTATCAAGCTCAACTACCTTTATTTTAAGCACTTTTTCTATTGCTTTTTTAAGTCCGTCATTTTTTGCACATCCGCCGGTTAAAGTGATACTGTCGGTGGCTCCTGCTTTTTTAGCCATTACAAAGCATCGTTTTGCAACCGCAAGCTGAATACCTGCCGCAATTTCATCCATAGGCTTGCCCTCGCCCACCAGTGAGATTACCTCCGACTCGGCAAAAACAGTACACTGAGCGGTAATCGGAATTGTATTTTTTGCGTTGAGCGAAAGCTTTGAAAACTCAGGCAGGGACATTTCAAAGGCGTTTGCCATAGCCTCGTAAAATCTGCCTGTGCCTGCGGCGCACTTATCGTTCATAGCAAAGTTTTTAACAGTGCCGTCGGTATCAATGGAAATACCTTTAACATCCTGACCGCCGATATCAATAATAGCCTTTACCGCAGGATTTGTAACGTGAACGCCCATGGCGTGACAACTGATTTCCGATATATTCTCGTCGGCAAAGGGCACCTTATTTCTGCCGTAGCCTGTACCGATAAGATATTCCAAATCCTGTGCACTGTTAAGGTCGTTTACCTGATTAACTGCGTCAGCCAAGGCAATTTCAGCCGACTGAACAGGGTTAATTTTACTTCTGTTGGTTACATCGGCAACCATTTTTCCGTTTTCATCAAGTATTACGCATTTTGTGTAGGTTGAGCCTACATCGCATCCGCCGAAATATTTCATTTGTTTTTTTCTCCTTATTCTGTATTACCATGCCAAATCGTCTTCAAAATCAAGCAGAGTAGCGTCAACAGGCTCCTCCTGAAGTACGGTGGTCATATATTTGTTAACCTGCTCACGCATATCTCGGCGTGAAATTGTACGGGGGTCCATAAGGTCCTGCTTAACCCAAATAAAGTTAACATTGCGTTCTCTCGCCTGGTCGTCAAAAACGCCGTTAAGTCCATCCATACCTTTACAGGAAATCTGGTCGTACATAATAACCGTATCAGCGTTATATTCCTCAACAATACGCCAAAGCTCATCAACAACATTTTTGTATCCGCCCTTTGTATGCTTACGCATAATTGAGCGCTGATATGTTTTTGCCAAATCCTTGAGAGACTGCTCTTTATCCTCGGTATCAATTTCAAGATACGAAATCATTGTTTCCATATCCATTACAACATTAATACCCCAGCAATTCTCAAGCCAATTTGCAAAGCTGGTGTAATAGTTTGCGGGACAGGACCACACAACCGCCCTGTGACGCATTACCTTTGATACAGGCGTTTTATTCTCGTATGCCTTCATCATAATTTTGTTGACCTTTTCATCAACCTTAAGGAATTTTTCATTTGAACCGCCTGAAAGGTTGAAATAAAAAATTCTGTATAACCAAAAGCATGCGCCTGTCATCTGCGGATAAGGAGTTTTATTTACATCCCATTTCTGAAGCTCATAATCAAGCTGCTTGTTATAATCCTTCATTCTTGAAAAATATGCGTCCCAATCAAATTTTTCACCTGTTTGGTCTTCTATAAATTTAATAAGAGATTTGATTTCATCAACGGCATATTCCTGAACATCATCACTATTATAGCGAAGAGGCACTCCGAAATAATGGGACGGTAAATTAAGCCGTCTTTCAAGAAATGAAGTATTCATAATTGAGCCGTCGCAGGGCATATTTGTTGAAATTAAACAGCATCCCATTTGGGGATAGTCGTCATCAACAGCAACACCGGCCTCCGCACTTGGAAGCGGACACACATCGGCAGGAACGCCGTACGCCTCAACAGATTCAAGATAAGGCGGTGTAATCTGCTGGTCAACCATTGATGTGAGGAAAATAGGAATTGTCTGTAAGGGCATGGGAATAAGATTAGGAAAGCCTAAGAAAACCTCGTTGGGCACAATCTCATCCATAAGAACAATCTTTTTTGAAAGCTTATTGTTAGGATTGATTTTTTCATCGGCACGAAATGAAATATTGATAAGCTTTGTAGTATGCTTAACTATCATATTGTAATGCAGATGAGCCATACGAAGCTGAGGTCCTCTTAAACCTGCTACATGGCGGTCAACAAACGCCGGAGCGGAAAGATAAGACGCCATCCAGCGATACCTCCACAGACCCTTTACGGTGGAAACAGGAGCCTTGCCCACCATTAAAATCATATCCTTCCATGTAACAAGCCAGCGGTAATAATCGTAGAGCGTGTCCTTAGGTCCTCTCCATTCACGGTGCTTTAAAATCGCCGTATGCTCACGGTACAAATCGCCTAAGCCCTCCGGCTTTTCAAACATATCAACGGTATAATCCTTTACCTTTACCGCAGTTTTTTTCACAGCCTCGGCGATATTTATATCTTTAAGCTTACTAAATTTTTCTTTAATCATTTTTCATCGCCTCCCTTTGCTTTGCTATCTTTTTAATTTCAAGGCTTTCAACAAAAGCCTGAACACGTGTCCTTAACTGACCTGACGAGGAGGCAGTATATTGCCTGTCAACAGAGGCAGAGGGAATACCGTATTCGTCATTCATAATATGTGACGCCAAAGCACGCTCATAGCCCCAGTATTCACAGAACTTAATCTGCTCGTACAAAACGCCGTCGGCGTGATATTCTTCAACAAGATTTTTAACGGTATCACGGCGTTCCAGCACCTTTTCCTGACTCATATAACGTGGGCACTGAGAGGTTTTCATATAATGGGTGCAAATCTGTGTAAGCACATCGTCAGTATCGTTAAGTATAATTTCCTGTCTGCCGGGCAATGCACCGAAGCAGTAACGATCGGCAACCACCAGCGCACCGCTGTCCTCAATTAATTTTGTAAAATCCGGGTCGTCCATTTCGGAACCTACAACAACAATTTTTGCCCTGTAATTTTTCTTTTCATCAGGCTCTCTTGTTTTAAGCTCCTGAGCCGTTTCACGTAGCTTATCAAGTATAAGATATTTAGGACAGCAATATGTAACGAGATTTAATATATGATACTCATAGCCTGTAATTCTCGGATTTTCTTCCTTACGGTAATTGCCTATTTCCGTCATAAGACGGCATACCTCGTTATGCTCCTCCACCGCTTTTCTCAAGGCCTCATCGGAGGTATCTATGCCGTAAATCTCGCTTAATTTATCAAGTATCTTAATTCTCGTCTGCTTTACATAATGCTTTATTGTGTGCTGTTCAATTTTAAACGGTGCGTCAAGGAAGGAGACAAAGAACTTCTCCTCCGGCACAAGCTTAAGTATTTCAAAATGCTCCAGCGCACGATTCATTTCACTGCAGGTTTCCGACGCTAAAATTGCGTTTAGAAAATTATATCCGCCCTCAATTCCCCTTTCAAGAATTGCCTTTGAATAACCGCAAAGGAAATTACTCATATAGTATGTGGCAATATCAAGGGAGCCTGTACGGGGTGCTCTCAATCTTACGGAAAAGCAGCCGGGGCAGTTCAAAAGCACCTCGGGAACGTGATAACAGGTGTAGCCCAAGGCGATTTTGCCCTGTGATTTAGCCTGCTGTACAAGCTCGTTATTGGCCTCCTGAAGCAGATTTTCAAATTCATAGAGATATTTTAAATCTTTCATTTTGTTTCACCTTTATAATATTTCAATTTTTTCCAGAGCCTCTTTTACGCCTTTGACCACATTGGAATCATCGGGCAAATCAAGTATGCTTTTGCCCTCAATATCGTACACCGCAAGATTTGCGTCATTTTCTATATACGACAGCACAGGAATACCCTTTGTGTCAATGTATTTTATAACGCTTTCATCGGGAAGACGGTTTATTACCGCACCGATTTCATCATACATAACAAGCTCGTCCGCAACGCCTTTAATTGTATTAATAACCTGTGTGCCTTTTTTGCTGGCGTCGCTGACAAGGATAAGATGAGTAACCTTTTCCATAACACGGCGGTTAATCTGCTCAATACCTGCCTCACCGTCAATAACCACATAATCAAAATCGTTTGATATAAGACTTATTACCTCTTTAAGATATGAATTGATTTTACAGTAACAGCCTGCGCTCTCCGGTCTGCCTACGGCGATAAATGCAAAGCCGTCGGTTTCAACCAACGCATCAAATATTTTATATCTGGCGTCGCCGAGAAGCTCAATGGCGGCTTTAGTCTGTCCGTCCTCAACCGTCTGTACAATCTCCTTGCGTATATCGTCAATGGTTATTTTCACATCAACATTCAGCGCAGTTGAAAGTCCTACGGCAGGGTCCGCATCAATTGCAAGAATTTTTTTGTCCGGATATGCTCGGGTAAGCAGTTTTACAACGGCGGCGGAAATTGATGTTTTACCTACTCCGCCTTTACCTGCTACGGCAATGATTTTTGCTTTTTCGCTCATAAATTATCCTTTCTGTATAAAGTGTTACGACACTTTGTTATATTTTTGTCAATCTCTGTTTTATTATATCAAAATAACTTAGAATGTGCAATAAATTAGCAGTAATAAATTATCTGTTTTGCAAAAAAATAACCATCGGAACAACCGATGGCTATAAGTTAAGATATTATTCTGTATATCTGTCAAGGGCATTTTTAATTCCGTTGGCAACGCTGTTGGGGTCGTCCATTGTTTTGTCACATCCGATACGGAAAACCATTACTCCACCGCAGCCGGTAAACAGGGCATACGCAGTTTTATCGCCTGCAAGCGCCGGAGCACAAAAAGTACCGTCATATATCTGTCCGCCGTCCTGTACATTGTAATATTTGCTGTCCCAATAGTTCGCCTGCTTTAAATCACGCCAAACCGCCCAAAACGGAGTGCCGTTTACCGGACGGCCGTAGGCGGCAATGCCTATATTGATTTTTGAAATATCCGCACCGTTTTCGGCAAAGGCTTCAATACCCTCCTGTGCCTGCTGTAAGGAGCTTTGATAGCCGTCAATATCATTACCGTCATACGCCATAAACTGTATTTGGTCAATACGGTTAAAGGTATCCTGCGACAGTCCCAGACTGCCGGATGAAAGAGCGGTGGAAATAATTCTTTCCCGTGTGCCGTTATTCATTGAGTCGTCAAGCCTTGCAATAAAGCTATCAAAAAGCCTCCAATCATCGGAGGACTGAGGATACTCCCAGTCTATATCAACACCGTCAAAATCATATTTTTCCACAAGCTCGGTTATGCTGTCTGCAACCTTTTCCCAATTATTCGCCATAAAGACATTTACTCCGCCGTGGTCGCCGCCTGTTCCGTCGGCAAGACCGGTTATAATAAGCTTAACATTATGGCTTTTGTCACTGCGCATTGAAACAATCTTTTTTAAAGCTGAAATTTGCTTTGCAAAATTTTCCTCGCCCAATTCTCCGAAATCTATATTACCGTTCTCGTCCCAGCTTACTGCGCCGAAAATTATTACAGTGGTATAAACGTCATAAAATTTAGCGTAATTTTCGGCATAGTCGTCGCCTTTTGCCAAAATTTCGGTGGGCACATCTCCGTCAAGTCTTTGATAAACCGTTACCTCAAAATCATCTGCCTTACGCACGGGTTCGTTATATAATTTTATTGACTTAATATTTGCAGGAGTGTCACTGCTTCTGAATTTATCTATGGAAAGGCGCACCCTGTCTGTTGTTACGGCGTCAAAGCTGCAAAGCCTTGACTGCTGAATTTTTTCACTTTGATAAATTGTAACCCAACTGTCGTCAACAAATGCCTGAAGCCTGAAATACTGAACCTCATTTCCCGATTCTTCAATAACGGCAGTATTGAAGGTTGATGCCTGAGAAAGCTCAATTTCAACATAGCTGTTGTTTACATCATCACAGCCGTCGGCAGGAGAACGGTCGGGGTCCTGAGGAGTCCAGCATTTGCCGTTATCCGCAAGGATATTTTCAGCGTCTGCCTTTTCGCCTTTTTTAAGACTTTCAAAGATTATTTTTGCATTTTTGGTTATATTCTCTGACTGAAAATTCATAGCTACTGCCTCCTTTTTCGCCGAGTCAATATTTACCGATGTGCCGATTTTTAAGGGCACCAGTATAATTGCACATATTACCGCACAGGCAATAACGGCTTTAAGTGTTTTTTTACTGCCGTCGCAGAAAACGAACACCAAGGGAACAGCCGCGGCAAAGCCAAGAAGCACAAGGTTCGGCAAAAGTGCCTGTACACCGCGATTTATATTTTGAGCTGAAATCCCGGAATCAAGGCTGAACAAAAGTATTAATGTGTAAATAAAAGCTATAACGCTAACAACCTCAACAACAATATGAACAATTCTTATTACAATATTATCATATAGCTTTTGAAATCCCTGCAAAATCAGATACAATATTCCGGCGGCGGCACAGGCAATAATAACGGCGAACATAAAAGTAATAAAGCCTTCGCCCATAGGATAAAGCTGTGCTATCCAGCCGTAGGTCCAGTCGGCACTTTTGAAAAACGCAAAGGCACATACTGCAAAAAAGTAAAATATGTAGGTGCCAAATGATGAATTTAATTTGCTTTCAAGTCTTTTGATAAATTTCATAATTTTTCACTCTTTGAATTAATAATATCCTGTTTTCATAAATACCAAAACAGCCTTATACTGATACCGCCCTGCCGCAAAATTTGCAGTGCTGATTATTTACCCGGGCGATGGAAGCGTATTTCACAAACATCGTCGCCACGGGCAATTGTTTTCGGCAAATCAAGCACACAGCCGAAGCTTTCGGCAATGCCACGGTCACCGCACATAGCGTGGTCGCACAGCACCTTGATTTCCTCATCTGTACATCCCTGCTTTTGCCAAGCCTTAACAAGCGGACAGTAATGAAAATCTATAAACAAATGGTCGTCATCGCATTGCTTGATTTTCATTTCAAAAAGCACCTGTGCGAAAACTGAAAAAAGTGATTTCTTTAATCCCTTTAAAGAGTCGCCCTTCTTCCCTTTTTCACGAAGCAGTGCACCTTGATACAGTCCGCAACGCTTAATTGCGTCGGGAGCATATTCGGTTGACTCAAGTCCCTTTTTATTCGCCTCGTCGCAAAGCAGGTACATCCATAAAGCTCGGTGCTCAAGCTGTTCTCTGATTGCAACAGTTATAGGCGTTTTGATTTTCGGCTCATTTTTAATACTCATTTTCCCTCTCCTTATCTCAAAAACGATATATATTTCTTTATTAATTCTTTATAAAAGCAAACGCATTGTCCGACATTTTGGATTTTAATATGCTCGTTTACTCCGTGAACAGACGCATATTGCTCCGTATCTAAATCAATGGGTGCAAAGCGGAATATATTATCTGCAACATCTGTAAAGCGTCTGGCATCAGTACCTGCCACCAAAAGAAACGGAGACACAATTACATCCGGAAAAACCTCGTTAATAACGCTTTCCAACAGCTTGAATTGAGGGGTTTTATAATCAGTCGGGTGACAATAATCACGTTCAATTTCTTCAATTTCAATTCCGTGCTTTGATGCGATTTCTTTTATTTTTTCAAGGCCTTGATACAGGTCGTCCTCACGTACACAGCGCAGGAACATTGTTGCCGTAACCTCCTGCGCGGCAATTTGAGGGTCAAGTGCAGAGCCGCCCGAAATTGTTGTAAAAGCGATGCTTGTTGAGAGCATTGCTTTTGCCGGAGGCATTTTTTGCATAACCTTTTTGATTATCGGAGCAAATAATTTAATATTGCCCATTACTATATTCAAAGGAAACTGCATATAAGGCGCATGGGTTTCAAAGGTGCCGCTGACCTCGCTTGAAAGACTGCTTTTATAAATTTTACTGTTTTCAACCTCATGAATAAAAGCCGACATTTGCGAAATTGTGTTGTTGCTTGTCTGATTTAAGCCGCCGTGCCCCTTTTGAACCTTTTTCGCAGTACAACGGTACATGTGTCTGCTCTTTTCGTGAACGGCAACCATGGCGCTTTTCTCTTTAACAGTTGGAACCATACCGGTGGTAATTGCGCCGCCCTCATCAAAAACCGCATCAAAATGAATACCGTTTTCCTTAAAATATTCAGTTGCCAGCACCATTCCGTCACCGCAACGCTCTTCGTTATTGGAGGAGCCGATATAAACATTTACGCCGTCAAATGAATAATTTTCCTTCAGCAATTCCTCACAAGCCTGCAATTCTGCAAACAACGGCGTTTTGGTGTCAATAGTACCTCTGCCGTACATAGAGCCGTCCTTAATTGTTGCGCAAAACGGCTCTGTATCCCAATCATCTGTGCCGTCAACAACATCGTGATGCGACATAAGCATAATGTTTTTTTGAGCGTTATTACCTCGAATTATGTATACAAAGCATCCGCCGCCAAAGGTTAAACGCTCTGCCTTTTCTGTAAGAGTGGGAAAACGCTGTTCAAGGATTTTATAAAGCTTATCAAATTCTGCTTGATTTTCGTTATCGTGTGTAAATACTGTTTTGCAATTTATCATTTGGGACAGCGTATCGGTATATTCCACAAGCACCTGTGCAGAAACATTTTTTCTGCTTTCCTCCGGTGCTAAAGCTCGTTTTTTCATTTGGTATCTCCCTCGTCTGTATATTTTTTAATACCTTCTGTTACTTTTTTATCATTGTAAATAATAAACATAATTAAAGATAGCAGGCTGAACACGCCGGCACATACACCGGTAAGCTTTACTCCCTGCATACCGACAGATTCACCGCTTACGGCACCGACTGCCAATACGCTTGATACAATAATCATTGCAATGCTTACTGCTATTTTTTCAAGAAATGTTTTAACCGCCGAGAATATGCCCTCTCTGTTTACACCCTTTTCCAGACAATCCAACTGAATAATATCGGAAATAACGGACTGGGGAAGAATATTGATGGCGGCAAAGGGGAATGCAACAAGTATTCCGACAATGATACCGATAACAAGCTCGTGTCCTGTGAACATTGCGGCAATTTTATCGCCTACATAAATAACCGCAAACACTACGGTAAACAAAACGCTTGCTATAATCAACGGCATTTTTTTGTTGTATTTTCTGGATATTTTAACAATAACCGGGAACAGGCAAATCGCCGTTACGATTGCCGCAAGCAGAACATAAAACACCTGGCTTTCTTCAATATTTAACAGCATGGTTATGTAATACAGCATTGCCGATTCAAAGAAGCACAGGGAAATATAGCTGAACAAATCTCCCAAGCTGAAAATCACAAAATTACGGTTTCTTAAAACTATTCCAAAGGATTTAAACACAGACTCCTGAGGCTTTGTGCTGTTTTGCACATAGTCCTTCTCGTTAAAGGCATACGCACTAAGCAAAAGGCAAACAATACCTATTGCAACAAAAACGGTGAATACCGTTCTCCATGCCCACAACGGCGACAAGCCTGCATCCTTCAGCAAATTAACAAACAGTGTTGCGGCATACATAAAGGCACTTGAGCCCATGAAGAACACTGTGCTGACGGTGTAGTATCCCACACGCACGTTGGAATCCGGAATAATTTCCGGCACAAGGGCATTACGTGGAATGAAAAAGAATGTATATGATACATAATATGCAACAAGGAAGAAGCCAACCCAAATTGCATTGCCCACAGAGCCTTCACTAAACGGTGCGTAAAAAATCAGCAGCAGTGAAAGCGCATAAGGAAGTGCTGCAAACCGCAAAAACGGCATACGCCTGCCGTCCTTGTGGTTGCATTTGTCCGAAAGAGATGCAACCAACGGGTCTGTAACTGCATCAACAACCTTGCC
>JBJEPO010000128.1:0-9861 GCA_051881275.1 Eubacterium sp.
GTTTACACCCATAATATCCGTATAAAATTTCAGCAAAAATCCCGAGGATAGTAAAAATGTAAAATCATTGCCGAAATCACCGAACATATATCCTATTTTATCGCGCAGTCCAAAGGGACGTGTGGTTTTATCATTCATACAGACACTCTTTTCCTATTGTCATCATTTTTATATTGTCTGTTTTTTGCCTGCTTATTCAAAACCAAAATAAAAAAGCCCCGCAGGACTTTTATAAATTTGCAGGCTGAGCCTGCACTCACACGAGAAGACAGAAATTATATAAATAACATTCTTACCCGACAATATCAACCTGCTTGGCTTTGTGTATATCGTAGGGGCGACTGGTAGTCGCCCCTACGATATAAAACAACACCATTTAAATAGCTAAATTATAATTTAACCAACAAAATACCCTCGGCATTAACCGAGGGTATTTTTTTATTTTGCTGTTATGCTTTTAACATTTGACCATGCGCCGTAATATTTTGTACCGTTTACGGTTTTGTAGGCACGGATTTTTACGTAATATTTTTTGCCCTTTGTAAAGTTTTTGCCTGTGTAGCTTGTTTTACTCTGTCCGCTTACAGTTGTTTTGGCTACCACCTTTTTAAAGCTTTTATCCTTTGCCCAGTAAATCTGATATCCGCTGGCGGTTCCGCCTACCTTTTTCCATGTGGCTTTAATTTTGTGCCCCGATTTGTAGGCGGTCAGCTTTGATAATGATGCGGTTTTTGGCTTTGCACAGGTGGTAAGATATTTCCAACCGCTGTAATATTTCTTACCGTCAACGGTCTTATACGCTCTTACTCTAAAGGAATAATTCTTACCTGCTGAAAGATTTGAAACAGTATATGATGTTGATGTGGTTGTCTTTTTGGTTTTGTATGTGTCACCGCTTTTTTGCTGGAGCTGATAACCGCTTGCACCCGATACCTTACTCCAGCTTAATTTCAAGCTTGTTGTATTTCGGGTAGTTACTTTAAGCGTTGATGGCGTGGGAATAGAGCAATTCACTGTTATGCCGTATTCTTTTCCCCACGCATTGCTATTGTGTGAATATACCAAAATACTATATGTACCTTCAGAAAGTCCTAATGTCGGGAAAGTATAGGTACTGCTATTGCATCTGTCTAACACGAAGGAATTACCTTTACTGTCATATCTATATATTGTCACATCCCAAGGTCCGCTATTATAATCATCGGAAAAAAATTTTATATTCACTTTAGCCGAAAAAGTTAAAGTAAATTTATACCAATCAGAGTCATAATTATTGGCACATACACCGTAAATTGTAGAATTTAAAGGAATTGGATTGGCAGAACCATAAAGACCGTTATCCTCAGTTTCATAATATGTTGCCGCAAAGGCGGAAAAATCAAGCCCTGCTGTTATGCTGAACAACATAACCAATGACAATAATAAACTAATAGCTTTTTTCATAATAAATCCCACTTTCGTAATATAGTATATAACCATTATATGACGTATTGTCATAACAGTCAAGAAGAAATATGACATAATGTCATTGGGTGATATTGTGGGAAATAATTTAAAAAAGCTACGAAAGAGCAAGGGATTAACGCAGATTGCAATGCAAATGCAGACCGGAATTGAACAGGCACTTATTTCAAAATACGAAAACGGTGAGAGAATACCTCCCACCGAAACGCTTATAATATTAGCAGATTTTTTTAACACAAATATTGATTATTTATTAGACAGAACCGACAATCCGGATAAAATTGATTAACTGATAAATTATAATTTGCAGGCTGAGCCTGCATTTTTTATTTATCCTCTTTCTTTTTAAAAACAAAAAGCTTTGAAAAAACGTAGTTTAAAATTACCACAATCACGGCGACGGCGATTTTTGAATAAATGCCGTCGGTGTATAAAATTTTCAGGGTTATTCCGGAGCCTTTAAACAGGGGATAAAACAGATTATCAAAGCCGATTTTTGACATCAGCGGAACAAAAGCAATCTCAAAAACACCGGTAATACCCCTTGACGCCACAAAGGTTACCGCTTCCTTTAAAAGCGTTTTAGCCTCAAAGTTTTTTGAGTCAAAAACCCAAAGCTTGTTTGTGATAAAAGCAAAAATCACGGCGCATATCCAGCTAAGCAGATTTGACACAAATACGCCCAAGCCCAGCGGATTTGCAAAAAGCACATAGGTACCCCAGCTTACAAGGGTAGTCAGCACGCCGAAAATCAGATACATTACTACTTCTTTTGTTTTTGATTTCATAAAATCACCTTAGGATTATTACCGTTACCCTAACTGATTTTACGATAAAACCGTATTTTTGTCAACATATTAACGCTGTTTTGAAAAGCCCTGCATATAACACGCAGAGCTTTCAAATTCTTAGGAGTTGTTAATTTTATTTTTGTACATTTTGAGCGTGGGAGCATCCTGCGTGACAATTACAGCAATCGCCGCCGCATCCGCAGGTGCTTTTGCCCCGCTTTTTATCCTTTACAAGCTTTACAATAATGGCACAAACAGCAGCCGCTACAATAAGCGCAACGATTATAGTGCCAATATTTGCTTTAATAAATGTCAGCATAGCAAAACCTCATTACTTTGTTACTTTCTGCTTGGACGCTTTTCTTGTTTCTAATTTTAAATCATTGCCCTCTTTGTAGGGCCTAAGCATCATATAAAGAATACCGGCAAGGCAAAGCAGGGCAAAAATAAGTCCGATTATATTTACATCGCCTGCAAACAGCAGTCCTGTCTGATATACGATAAGGGAAATTACATAAGCAAATACGCACTGATAGCCAATGGCAAACCAAGTCCATTTTGCCGAGTTCATCTCTCTCTTGATTGCACCGATTGCCGCAAAGCAGGGAGCGCACAAAAGGTTGAATATAAGGTATGAATATCCTGCAAGACCCGGGTGTCCGCCGCTGAGGGTGCTGAAATCTGCGTTGAGATTTGTCCATATCTGGTCGCCGTTTTCCGCAACCTCGCCTGCAAAATGATAAAGAATACCGAAGGTGCCCACAACATTTTCCTTTGCCACAAGACCTGTAACGGCGGCAACAGCGGCTCTCCATCCTCCCCAGCCGAGAGGTGCGAAAATCCAGGCAATGCACGCTCCGATTTTTGCAAGGATTGAATTGTCCATATTTTCAACCATACCAAAGCTGCCGTTTTCAACGCCGAAGCCCTGCAAAAACCAAATAACTATTGTTGAAAGGGCAATGATTGTACCGGCTTTTTTAATGAATGACCAGCCTCGCTCCCACATTGAGCGCAGTACGGTGCCTACTGTGGGCAGGTGGTATTCGGGCAGCTCCATAACGAAGGGAGCCGGGTCTCCTGCAAACATCTTTGTTTTTTTCAGCATAATGCCGGAAATGATGATAGCCGCTACGCCGATAAAATATGCCGACGCCGCCACAATACCCGAATTGTTGAACATTGCGCCTGCAATAAGACCGATAATCGGAAGCTTTGCTCCGCAGGGGATAAAGGTGGTTGTCATAATTGTCATTCGGCGGTCACGCTCGTTTTCAATGGTTCTTGACGCCATAATTCCGGGAACACCGCATCCTGTGCCGATAAGCATAGGTATAAAGGATTTGCCCGAAAGACCGAAACGGCGGAAAATTCTGTCCATAATAAACGCAACTCTCGCCATATATCCGCAGCTTTCAAGAAATGCAAGAAACAGGAACAGCACCAGCATTTGCGGAACAAAGCCCAGCACTGCGCCTACGCCGGCAATAACGCCGTCAACAATAAGTCCGACAAGCCAGTCTGCACAGCCGATGGATGTAAGCAGATTTGTTACGGCAGGAGGAATTATATCGCCGAACAAAACATCGTTTACCCAATCTGTAAGGCTTGCGCCAACCGTTTGCATTGATACGTAATATACAACAAACATTATGAGTGCAAATATGGGAAGTCCCAGCCATCTGTTAGTAACTACCTTGTCAATTTTATCCGAAACGGTAAGCTTTTCCTTGCTTGCTTTTTTGTATGAGCTTTTAATTACCGAAGCAATGTATATGTATCTCTCGTTTGTGATGATGCTTTGTGCATCGTCATCAAGCTCCTCCTCTGCCGCCTGAATGTCAAGGGCAATATGCTCTGCAACCTCCTTGGGCAGATTGAGCTTTTCCATTACCTTTTGGTCGTTTTCAAATATTTTTACGGCATACCATCTCTGCTGCTGAACAGGCATATCGTGAACTGCCGCCTCCTCAATGTGCGCCAGTGCGTGTTCAACTACGCCGGAAAAGCTGTGCTGAGGTACGGTGGGCTTTCCTGCCGCCGCCTCTATTGCCGTCTGTGCCGCCTCGCTTACGCCTGTTCCCTTAAGGGCAGATATTTCAACAACCTTGCATCCAAGCTGACGTGATAATTCATCAATGCGAATTTTGTCGCCCTTTTTCTTAACCACGTCCATCATATTGATTGCAACTACAACAGGTATGCCCAGCTCAAGAATCTGCGTTGTAAGATAAAGGTTTCTTTCAAGGTTAGTGCCGTCCACAATGTTTAAAACTGCATCCGGTCTTTCGTCTATCAGATAATCTCTTGCAACAATCTCTTCAACGGTGTAGGGTGACAGTGAGTAAATTCCCGGCAGGTCGGTTATTATTACGTCGCTGTGCTTTTTCAGCTTGCCCTCTTTCTTTTCAACCGTTACGCCGGGCCAGTTTCCCACATATTGATTTGACCCTGTGAGTGCGTTGAAAAGCGTTGTTTTACCGCTGTTGGGATTGCCGGCTAATGCTATTCTTATGCTCATTTCATTATCCTTTCTTAATGTATTATGAAGTTAGTTTTTGCTAACTCAAAACGTGCAACAAAGTTAGTTTTTGCTTGCTTAAGCAAAAATTATTCCACTTCAATAAGCTGTGCGTCCGCCTTGCGTATGGACAGCTCGTAATTTCTCACGGTAACTTCAATGGGGTCCCCTAAGGGTGCAACCTTGCGTACGTAAACCTCAACACCCTTGGTAATGCCCATATCCATAATGCGCCTTTTTAATGCACCCTCGCCGTTAATGCGCTTTACATGGCAGGTATCTCCGATTTTTACTTCTTTTAATGTCAAGTCTATTCCTCCTTAATTTATTAATTGTTTCAATCAAACAAAAATTTTGTTAGCCATTTCTCTGCTGACAGCAACTCTTGCCTCTTTGACCTTAACAATAACGTTTCCGCCGTTTTGGGTGATAACGGTAACGTCTCCCCCTGCAACAAAGCCCAAATTTTCAAGGTGCTTTTTGACCTCGGGCTTTCCGCCTACCTTTCTGATGACGGCTTCCTCGCCGTCGCCTACAAATGTCAAAGGCATCATATTATGTCTCCTTTCGGTTAGTCACGGCTAACCCCACCGCCTAAAAAATTCGCCGATATAACGGCGGCTTTTGGGGTTAGCGACTGCTAACTGATGATATATTACTACATCGCTGTCTGTTTGTCAAGATATTTTTTGTAAAATATTTCCCTATAAATAATAATTATATAATATAGTTAATTTGGTTTACAAAAGCCCGGCAATATGTTAAAATGACTATGATTGTAAATATTATATTTGTTTCATAATTTGTTTCATGAATTATTATGAAGATTGAGGACGTTATGGTTAAAGCTGAAATGAAAATTGAAAAGTTCATACAGCCTTATGCCGACAGGGATAATTTCGCCGAAATTCAGGTAAGCTTTCTCCCGTTGGGCAATGTGGTGTCGCCTAGGGTAGCTGTTGTTTTTTCCTGCGGTGAGGATAACAGACGTCTGCCCATGACTGTCAGTGCTCAAAACGGCAGGATTTATGCCCACGGCATTTATGAAACAGATTATATTTTTTATAACGTCAAGGCGGATAAAATATCCGTATCGTTTATATTCTCCGACGGCACCGATAACGGAGAAATTTATGAAACCGATTTGGTGATTGACAATACAAAATTCCGTCACAGTCCTTTGCGCCATTTTATCTCAATGACGAAAAGGGAGAAGAAAAAGGCACTGACCTCCTTTGCATTAAATGCTCTTTCGCTTCCCTTTAGACTGCTTAAAATTAAGCAAAACAGAATTTCATTTTTTACAAACCGCACGGATATTCCCACCGGAAATATTAAGGCGGTGTACGATACCTTTAAGGACGACGATAATTTTGATGTGCATATTGTATGCAAGGCCGGCGGAATGAAGTCGGCATATTCCCGGATTTTCACGTTCTTAAAGCTGTATATGACCTCCCGTGTGGTATTTGTTGACGATTACTACCACCTTATCACGTATGTTAAAAAGAAAAAGGGAACACAGCTTATTCAGCTGTGGCACGCCTGCGGTGCCTTCAAAACCTTTGGTTTTTCACGGTTCCACAAGGACTCGGATTTGCAGATTTACTCCCCTAATCACAGGCAGTACGATTATGCGGTGGTCAGCTCGCCTCAGGTTTGCAGCTTTTATGCGGAGGCTTTCGGAATAAATGAGGAAAAGGCGGTTGCATTAGGCTCGCCGAGATGCGACGCAATAATAGATGCGGATAATCAGCACCGTGTAAAAGAGGAGTTTTACTCCTGCTATCCTCATTTAAAGGATAAAAAAATTCTCACCTTTGCACCCACCTTTAGAGGCAGAGGCAACGGCGACTGCTATTATCCTGCGGATAAATTCAATACCGCTAAGGTGCTTGATGTTCTCGGTGACGATTGGGCAGTGGTTATTAAGCTTCACCCCTATCTTACGGAAAAATTCAGTATTGATGAAAAATACTCCTCAAGAGTTGCGGACTGCTCTGACTGGGACGTTAACGATGTGCTTCAGGTTACGGATTTTCTCGTAACGGATTATTCCAGTGTAATATTTGAGGCGTCACTGCTTGATATACCTATGGCGTTTTTGACATTTGATTTGGAGGAGTTTATTGCAGGGCGTGATTTTTACTACGACTTTAAATCCTTTGTACCCGGTCCGATGGCGGACACGGATGAAAAAATTGCTCATATAGTTAAAAATAACGGCGGTAATCCTGAAGCCGTTAGGCAGTTTAAGCAGCGTGCCTTCGGCGATACCGTAGGCACCGCCTGCCGTAATGTTAAGGATTTTACCATTGAGCTTCTTAAAAGATGAGTCTTTCGGAGGAAAATATGAACCAATATATATTTGATGAAATTAACAGTGTTAAAGAGCTTATGATGCCCACCAGGGCGAGAATCCGCACTCATCGTGTGCAGGATGAATATGTTGTTGCCGTTAATTCATCGCCTGTATCCTGCGTTTTTGCCTGCGCCGTAATGCTTTTGGCTAAAAGCATTGATTCGGTTATTGCGCACATTGCCGTAACAGACGATAAGGCGAATGATTTTATAAACGATTTTCTTGATGAGGTATGTCCGCCGAAAAAGGAGGACCCCGAGGGATACGAAAGATTTTTTCAGCGTATAACGATTTATAAGGGTATTGACGATTTTGTTGTACGCAATAAAAGGTTTACTCTTAAAAAAGTGCGTTTTTGCACATTTTTAAACTCTCTTGCGGAAAGCTTTGAAAACGGCGAGGCACGTCAGGAATACCTTGAAAATCTTGATAAGCTTATGCTTTATGCAGGCAGGTATGACAATATTAAGGTTGTTCATACCGCTCAAATTCCGCCTCTTAAAGCCCTGCCCGGCGGTATGACCTCTCTGTCGGAAAGAGAGTATGAGGTTTACTGTGCACAGTTTGATAAGGACAGTCCCGAGCAGCTTGTGCTGGACGCCGAGGAGGTTTTGAGAAAATATGCAAAGCAGGGAGTTAAAATCGTTGCCTCCCGTCTTGACAATGTGTTCGGTCCCGGCGTAAACAACGCAATGTTTGACAAGCTTCTTGACGATTTAAAATCCCTTAATACCATCAATGCCGACACCGCACATCATAATCAGTATTTCGGTGTAAACTATATACGATATGCCGCCTCAATGGTGTTCTTTATGTTCCTTCACGGCAAAGGCGGAAATATCTATAATGTTCAGCAGTTTGTTACCACGTCTTATGATTTTGCAATGAAGGCGTACGATTATTTTGCCGATTACAAAACAAGGCTGTGTTGTGTAAATTCTCCGCAAACGGAGCCGTCCTACCGTCTGCTTTGCAGTAAAAAGCTTGACGGCGCAATGGTGCAGAAATTTACGGAAATGGATTTGGGCGACTGTATCTACCGTTCAATGCTTTCAATTCTTGACTTTGAATATTTTGACAGGAATTATATTTTCCGCTATGACGGCAAGCTGGACGAGATTAAAAGGCTTGAAATAGAAATGATGGAGGAAGTTAAGCGTATCTGCGAAAAGCACAATATAAAATACTTCCTTGTAGGCGGTTCTCTTTTGGGCGCCGTTCGTCACAAGGGCTTTATCCCCTGGGACGACGATTTGGATTTCGGTATGCTCCGTGAGGACTTTGAAAAATTCAAGGAGGTTGCACCCAAGGAGCTTAACCCCAGATATTCCTATCAGTCATATCAAACCGAGCCTAATTCCCATTACATTTTTGATAAAATCAGGCTTAAGGATACGTTCTTTACAACCAAATTCTCCGATATGTTTGAGATAGAGAACGGACTGTTTATTGACATTCTTATTTATGATAAAACGGCTAAGTCGCCTCGCCTGCAAAAAATGCACACCGACGCACTTCGCCGTTGGACAAGGATTATGAATATCCGCTGGGTTAACAAGCCACGTAAAAATGTGGCGTATAAATTTTCCGTTATTGCCCTGCCGTTTATGAGATTGTTCCCATTGAGCCTGTATCACAAATTTTTCAATCTTATGCTTAAATGGTACAATAAATCTTCAAGCGAATATGCCATTGACGGCGTTGGACAGAATATTGAAAGGGGAGCATTCCCGATAAAATGGCTTGAGGAAACCGTTGACGCACCCTTTGAGGATACAACCTTCCCAATTCCAAAGGGCTATGACGAATATCTGCGCCATTGGTACGGCAATAATTATATGAAGCTACTCCCAATTTCCACAAGAAATTCAGGACATATTCTCAAGCGTATTGATTTGGGCCCCTACGTAACACGCTTCGGCTTTGAACAGGGCGATTTCCACCGGGCGTCAAAAGAGGGCGAGTTGCTTGATTATTAAGCAAGCGAGACAAATCCAAATAAGTTTTTTATAAACGGATTTTCCGCTATGCTGTGTTAAAATACTCGTTAATCCGAAAGGATTAACTGCGTTTTGTGCCTTGCCTAACAAAAAATCCGTTTTAGGCTTGTTCGGATTTATCTCACTTGCTTACGAAGAAAGGTAAAAGTATTATGAATATAGGACTTATTATTGCCGGCGGTGTCGGCTCACGAATGAAAGCAAAAATACCTAAGCAGTTTATGAAGGTTGAGGGTAAAGAGGTTATTTTTTACACTCTTGAGGCTTTTCAGAAAAACAGAGATATTGACGCAATAGCCGTTGTATGCCTGCCGGGCTGGGAGGATGTGCTTGTCAGAGGTGCCAAGGAATACGGTATTACAAAAATGCTTGAACAGCCGGACAACGGCGTAGTTCCCGGCGGTGATACCGGTATGCATTCTCTTCGCAACGGTATGCTTTATCTTAAAGAGCATTATGACGGCGACAGCATTGTTGTTATTCACGATGCAGTGCGTCCCCTTATCAGTCAGGATATAATTACCGCCAATGTAGCAGGTGTAAAACGCCACGGCACAGCCATTACTACCGTTCCTGCCACCGAGGCGTTGCTTCAGGTAACGGATGAGGACCCGGACAACTCCAGTGTTGTGGTTGACCGTTCGTATATTGCAAGAACTCAGACCCCTCAGTCACTGCGTCTTGATAAATTTATATGGGCGCACGAGGAGGCTGTTAAACGCG
>JBJEPO010000129.1:0-9860 GCA_051881275.1 Eubacterium sp.
AGGTGCTGATATTTCTGACCTTTGCGGAACCGCTGGTTTCCGTTTCGTCACTGCTGTTTAGGGTTATTTTTGCATTCTCGGCGCTTTGATTTTCACGGCTTTTGCCGATATTTTTACTCAGCCACATATCTAATCTCCTTTAAATCAATATTTTTGCTGAGAGTCAGCGTTGTATATTCACCGTTCCTGTCAAAGGTATAAACAATTTCACTTATGTAATATCCGTCGGTGCTGTCAGCCGTTTTGCTTTCATATTTTACACCGCTGTACAGATTTGCATTAACAAACCCACCGACCTTCAGCTCAATACAGTTGTAATCACTGCTATATTTTTTCAAACGGTTAAGCACCGTGCCGTCCTGCCTCCACTTAGGCAGTGACGACACATTTACAAGAACGCTCCTGTTAATACCTCTCTGTTCAAGATAACGGCTTTTTAAATGGTACTTGTAGGAAGTATCGTTTTGAATTTTATAGTCAATCCGGCTTACCGCACCCACTCGGTTAATTACGATTTTTTCGCTCTCAATATCCTTGTTGTCAATGAGAATGACGCTGTCATAATCGGGAAGCCTGATTTTATTATCCGGTGTAATAACAATATCACTGCCGATAATTCCGCTGACAAAATCGTTAACGGCACAATATCTGCTTGTGCCTTTGCCTACCGTATAATCTGAATTGCACACAACATCCTCTATCTCGCACTCAAATCCGAATTCACGTGCGTTATCTATGCAAAGAGAGCCTACGGTGGGTCTGTTGTAGGTAACAGGCTCCGCCTCGTTATCAGTCAGCAGACAGGCGGAGGAACGGGCATATACAAAGCACCTTCTGCCCTGTCCCTCAACCGTTTCTCTTTGGGTGTCGCAGTATCCGTTAAAAACAAGCCTTTCACCGCTGTAAACCTGCACCCTGTTGATTTCGCTCATGCTTTTTTCGGTAAAATAATTAATTCTTATACCGTCACAGGCGGCGCCGGCGGTTTTTGAAAGCTCAAGAGAAGAAATATTTTCTGCGCAAAAATCATTGCCGTCAATATCGGTAAAAACTATTCTCAGCACAGTATCACCCTGTCCCCCTCTTTGACGGAAAATGCGTCTGCAAAATCATTAACCGCCATAAGATTTTCAATGCTACGGCTTGTTCTGTTTGCAATATCAAACATATTTTCACCGTTTTTTGCAAAGGTATATCCAAAGTCACAGTCCGTTTTTTTACCCGATATATCCTCTGTAAATTCAAAGGAATATTCAATGCGGTTTTTGTCCGCCGAGGCGGTTACCGTAAAAGAGGTGAAATACGCCTTTACCGGAGCAAACCCCGGTATAAACAGATATGACGAGCCCTTGCGCCTAAACACACGGGATAGCTTTTCTGCGCTGAGATAGGCGTCCTCACCTGTAAAATATCCCTTTCCGCTTATGGCTTCGGGGTTTTGTGAAATTTCATTAACACGGCAGAAGAAAAAAACTCCGCCGTTCACTTTAACGTTTTTTGACTGAATTCTTTTCAGCGTTGACGGATTAACGCCGAAGGTAAAGCCTTTATAGCTCATTTTTATCAACTGCATCAATCGTTTTCCTCCTGAGATTTGTCGTACCTGTTGGAATCAAGGAAAATGTAGTCGGAAATTTCCTTAACACTGCTTAAATCCTGAGCGTCACTCATTTTCCTCACCTCCAAAATCAATGTCCGAGCTGATTTTGATTTTGCACCTTACCCAAAGGCAGTTGCAGGCTGAGTCATAGTTAACCTGTGACATTGAAATACCGAGGGCACAGTAATCCTGCGCCTTTTCAAGCACCTGCCTTGCAAGGCTGAAAAGCAGGGATGACTCCATATTTTCAGGCACATATATATCGGCAATAAGACAAACCGTACCATATACAGAGCAATCGCCTAAGGATATATTTTCCGCCTCAATTTCACCTGCCGCCACTGCTATAAACGGCTTTTTGGGAAAGGTGGGCTTAATGCTTACCGGATATGCGCTGATAATCCTTGCACAGTCCGAAATTTTACTCTCTCTCAGCTTTTCGGCAAAGCTTTGAGCTATACTATAAAGATTCATCCGACGCCTCCTCATAAACACGCTTCATCATACCGGTATAAAACTGCACTCTGTCGCCTGCTTTAACACGCTCTTTTTTCAAAAACGCATATTTTATGCCGTCACATTCAAGCCGTGCGTCATCACTTAAAGCACAAATATCCACATCCATCGGACCGATATACTGATAATATTCCTTTCTTACTCTGCCGATTTCAGTTACCGTATCCTCAAACCTGGATTTGTTTTTTCTCCAGGTTTGAATTATTACGGCGTGAAGCTCAATAACACTTTCGCCGTCGGTGACGGTAACGCTCTGTCCGAGCTTTTCAAGATATTTTTTACATTCCTTGCTGTAATCCATAACAATCAGACATCAATAAAAGCAAAACCGCTGTCGCTGATGATTGACGCACACTGCTCCTGAGCCTGCTGCAAAAACAATTTTGCACGGCTGACTGCGTCACTGCCTCGGCTCAGGCTTATATCGCCGGCGGTAAAGGAGGTAATATCGTCCGTGCCTGCCGCAAGGCATACGGAATAATTCGCCTGCGCCGCCGCCAGCATCACTATTCTTTCATCACTGTGCAGACCTTCATCAGCCGCCTTTTTTTCAGCAGAGGACACGGCGGCTTCAATTATAACGCTAAAGCGTTCAATATCGCTGTCATCATAATCACATACCGCACGCAGAATATCCTCAACCCTGTCAATGCTTATCACTGCCTTTCCTCCTTTTCAGATAATTCAAAAATTATACGCTGAGAAGCTTTGAAGCACCGCTGAAGATTTTTGAAAATCCTGCAATGCTTGTAACGGCAGCTCTTTCAAGCTGACGGTCAATAAGCTTGTCAAAATCGGTCAAAACTCCGCCTGCCTGAACCTTTTCAACAGCACAGCTTTTATCAAGACCGAGAAAACCGTTGCTGATATGGTCAACCTTAATAAGCTCTGCGCCCAACGGTGTAATCATATCACCTGTGGCGTGGAAATTAAGACCTGCATAAGAATCCTTAAATTCGCTCATATTAAGGAGCTTGGCAATTTCGTTAGGACCGGCAAGAATGGTTGTAAGATTGTAAGGTGAAAATGAATTCCAAAGATTAACCAAATCGCTGTATGTAACATCACTGTCCTGAATATTCATAATCTCAAGACCGTCGTCGCAGATAGCGTCAATTGCGTCCTTAACCTGACTTTTTGCAATGTATGCACCAATCTGCTTGAGAGTAACGGTAAATACATCAAGCTTTTGAAACTTAATAGCCTCATAAGACGCAATTAACATTCTGCCTCTCTTTTTAAGGGGTGTAAGC
This sequence comes from Eubacterium sp., assembly GCA_051881275.1. GTDB lineage: Bacteria > Bacillota > Clostridia > Oscillospirales > Acutalibacteraceae > Eubacterium_R. Next base: position 3,370 of record JBJEPO010000129.1, read on the forward strand.
GTCTCCTTGGTACGAATTACTGTCTGGGGAATCTGTGCACCCTCTGTCACGTCGGAAAGCTCCTTATCCTCGTCAAGAGGTACACTTTCAATGGCTCTGTAATCAAGGGAGTCAATATTTGTTGTAGAGGCAACAATTTTGCCGAGAATATCGTTTTCCTCCATACCCTGTCTTACGGCTCTTGAAACATATTCCGGGAAAAGTGCCGAGGAATCTGTTGTCTGGAAAAACTTTGAAACGCTGTCGGAGCCTGCGCCGGATACCTTGATGTCAAAACGCTTAAGCTGTCGCTGATAAGCGTCAAGACCCTCCAGCTCGGTGCCTATGTAATTTTCCGACGGGTCAAGCTCTTCAAGTGATTTTGTAAAGCCTTTGCCGGTGGTATAAAGTCCTTTTTCAAGTTTAATGTTATCGTATGACATATAGTCTTACCTCCTAAATTAAAGAATAAATCCTACGGTTTTATTTGCCGTATCAACCTTAAGCACCTTGTACGCCTTCATTGCGTTAGCGGATGAGGACGGAACCTTAACTCCGCCGTTACCGTCAGCAACAAGATAAGCCATGCCTGTGCCGGGTGCCGTTGATGAATAGGGAAGCTCCGCATAACCGTCGGTCTGCACGCCTGCAAGACCGTTTCTTTCGGTTACGCATACGCCGATAAAATTGCTTTCAGCCGTTGCTTTAATTGCCTTTGAGGCTGAATTTACTGTTACGGGATATGAAATTTCCGCATTTTCGTTTTCAAAGGTCAAAACGTCTGTTTTGTATCCGTTAAAAGAAATACTCATAATAATCCTCCTGAATAATTGTTAAATTCTGAATTGTGAATTTTTACTTTGATTTTTTACTGTTTTTCCTGCAAGCTGAGGCTTGGGAGGCACACTGTCCTCGCTCTTTTTAAGGCTGTCCCTGAAGGAAATCAGCTCCTTAGCCGTCATAACCCCAACGAGAGAAGAAAACAGCTTCGTCTCCACCTTGGGCAGTGCTTTGCAAAACAGCCTTGTAACTTCCTTAACAAGCTCCTCCCTGTACTGTCCTGCAATCTGCGAATCCTCCTCAAGACAGGTAATATAATCCGCAATCTCTCTGCTCTGTGCTTTTGTGATAGTTAAATCACCGTCTGCGGATTTAATTGTTTTAATAATGTTTTCCAATGCTTCATCCCCCTTAAAATGAAATGATTTTGTCACACCTGCGTTGCGCTGGGCAGGCACCGCCACAAAGCTCCACTCATAAGCGTCTCCTGCGTCGGACAGTGTAAAATAGCACTGCTTTGAGCCGTAGGCTTTTCCTGCAATATGGCCGCATCCCGACGCTCTTGAATCCTTACCGCACACAGAGCATACACGGCTTTTCATTGAGCAGGAAACGGAAACCTCTTTTTTTATCCCTGCCTCAATGTCACGGATAATGCCTGCATTATCGTCGCTTTTTACCATATAAGCCTTTGCTTTAAGAAAATACAAATCCTCGCCGTCGGCGGTTTTACAGCCTTCCTGCCTTTCAACTCGTGTATCAAAAATTCTGGCTATCTGGTCACTGCTTTTCATAGAGTGGTCAAAAATTCCAGTTTTTCCCTCAAAAAGCGACTTCATCTCATTAAGGGCGGAAAGGGAAAATTTTTCGTAATCTCTGTCAATATCGTTACTGCAAAGATTTACATTAAATACGAAAAGCTCATCCCTGTCAAAATCCTTTTGAGTGTATCTGCGTATCTTTTCGTAATCCTCGTCACAAAGAGAAACGCTTTTTTCAACACCGAAAGCCGTCATCATTCGTCCTCCTTGATAATTTGTTCAGCCCTGGCATTGTAAAATTTTGCCTGGGCAATTTGGGTCTGGTCCTGAAGAGTAATGTCGTCCCATACAACGCTGACAGGAGCCGAAACGCCCCTTAATCTCAAATACGTATCACCGATTTTTTTAAGTATCGGAGTGATAATTCGGCGATAGGCTTTAAGCTCGGTTGTAAGTATATCCGCCTGCTGCTGACTCATACGCTCGGTGGTGGACCAGCTCAGTCCGAACATATAGGGCATAAGCCCTGTTTTTGCAATAATCTGCTCCAGCATCTGACGAACAGGCACCTCGCTGTCAAGCACCTGATTATCTGCGCCGATTACCTTTACATTCACATCGCCTACGGCGACAAAATCCTTAACGCTGTCCTTTGAGCTCATAGCGTCCTTCCACGCCTGCGCCATCTGATTGGCACGCTCCTTGGCAAACGCCTTGTCGGCAGAGTCGTTTTGGGGCTTGTATGTAACAGCGTACCGCAGATTGCCTACTCTCTCCCAGTTTGTGCCTATTGTGTTATAAATTTTAAGCAGAATATCGCACACAAAGGGCAGTCCCTGCAAAAGTCCCGTACCGGAAATTTTGCCCGGCTTGGGATTAAGCACCCCAAACAAAATAAGCTCGGGATTTTTAACAGGCACAGGAGCACAGCCGGAGGAATTGAAAAATTCCAAATCAATACCGTTTTGACTGCGCTTTACCTCAACAGAACGGGTCTCGCCGTTATAAAGAGCATATATTCCGTTTTCGTCCGCCACAATCTCGCCGATAGCCGTTCCGCAGGTGAGAAGCTGGTCAAAAAATCCGTCAACAAAGCTCTGTATGCCCTGCTGATTTCCGCCCACGTTTACCGTTTCAAAAAATTCGCCCATTTCCCTGTCAAGATTTTCATTGCCTGTTTCAAAGGTAAAGCCTCCGATAAGCCTTACAATTTTGTTAATTGCGCTGTCAACGATAGGAACACCCTCACGCAGAGCGTAATACAGCGAATCGGTGCCGTCGGACAGGGGCGTATAACCGTTAAGCTGCCAAAAGGGATGCCCCGCCGTGTTTCCCGTCTGTACAACGCAGGCGGAATCCGGCGCATTACTGCTTTTTTTACTTCGGGCAAAAATGCTCAAAGAGTCACTTCCTTTCAACTGCTATGGAGAATGAAAAATCTCCCTCCTGCCTGTGAACAACAGTGCTGACGAAGTATCTTATATCGTCCATAGCGTGGTCGTTTTCTTTTTTGGGAGCGTCACGGCGTATATCATTATCCCAGCGATACATAGTAAATTCCCTAAGCGTGTCGGCACATTTGGGAGAAATAAATATCTCCTGCTCCTTAAGTGCCCTGCACACCTCGTTAATGCCCTTAAGAACATCGTTGTCGGCTTTGATTACCTTGTATTTACCGTGTCTGCGCACCGTCTCAATAAACGAGGCGGCGGAGGGGTCAATGATAACAGCCGTAATCGTCCTGTCTCCTGCGAGCCTTTCAAGTTGGGCATAGTATTCCTCGTCAGTTAGCTGAACGCCTTTGTCTCTTGAGGAATGGTAATACTCGTCAGTCCTGTACCAGCCGTCTCTTCCCCGTCCCCAAAGTCCCAGCGAAAATGGATTAACCGTTCCGTAATCGCAGGACATATAGTATTCGGTAAAGTCCGAGCCGTCCTTTACATTGTATTTAGGGTTAAACATCGGATAAACAAGACCGTCTGCGGCAACCCATTTGCCCTCAATGAAACGCTGATAAAACGCTCCCGAATAAAGATTTTTATAGCGATTTTTTACCTGCTGTGACAGCGAGGGATTATCGTCCATGGTGAAATGGAGATAAACTATATTTTTTTCCTGAGCCTTTTTTATCCACTCGTTGTAAAACCAGTGATAAGGGTGCTCGGGGTTACAGTTAAACCAGAACTTTGCATTTTCCAAAGAGCATCTCGCCAGCGCCTGCTCCACAAATGAACGGGGCATAAGCGCCGCCTCGTCCAGCAGAACTCCGCCCAGGGTCATACCCTGTATCAGCGAAGCGGAAGACTCGTCTCTTCCGCCGAAAAGGTAAAATCTGTTTCTCCTTCCTCCCTTGCTGATTTCCAAATAATTACGGCTCAGCTTCTCCTCTGCTTTAAACCCCAGCGACTCCAGCACGGGAATAAGAGGCGTTACCACATTTCGTCTCAGTGAAGCGATGGTTTTTCCGCACAGGGCAAAAGACGTATCGCTGAAAGCGTAAAACGCCCAGCTCACAAAGGATAGCGACATACACAGTGTTTTCCCCGAACGCACTGCGCCGTCGCAGATTATTCCGTTTTTTGTGCTGAGAGGGTTGTTTTTGCACCACCAGTTAAGAGTGATTAACTGTTTTTTTGAAAAAGGTGTGAACTCAATCATCTGCAATACCGCTTGCTGCGTTTTCAGCGCTTTTTTCAAGTGCCTCGTAAAAGCTTAAACCCTCGTCGCCCTTGCCGGCAGCCGCCTCTCTCAGCCTTTCGCACGCCTTAATTCTGTCAAAAAACTTAATCTCCATGCCTCCGCCCTTGGGGCGTTTAATTTCACTGACGTTAAAAAGATTAAGCTTGGGCAGCTTTTCAAGGGCAGTGCCTTCGTCCAAAAACAAAAGCGATACCGCATCGGCTGTACTGCCGAAGGCAAGCTTTGCCAGTCCGTCATTAACTTTTTCCTGAACGCTCTTTTTTCTTCCTGCCATTTCGTACCTCCTGTCATAATTTTTTCAGCAGAAAATCGCCGAAGAGAAAAAACTCCCTTCACTAATAAGGTGGAAAAAGCCGTTTTTATTCACCTTTTATGCATAATCGGACGGTAAATCATCAAAATAAATTTATTTTTCGCCTTTTATTCAGATTTTGCGTATATTTTGAGTAAATGTAATTTTTATGTAAAATCTATTGCATTACCGTTTGTCCCTTTGTTATAATCAAGGTATAAAATTTAAGGGAGTTTTTGCAATGCAGACTTTGATTGAAATAATAAAGGCGTTTGTGCTGGGCGTTGTTGAGGGTATTACCGAATGGCTTCCCATAAGCTCAACAGGTCACATGATTCTTGTGGATGAATTTCTGCGTCTTAACGTCAGCGAAGATTTTAAAGAGATGTTTTTGGTGGTTATTCAGCTGGGAGCAATCCTTGCGGTAGTGGTACTGTATTGGAGCAAGCTGTGGCCTTTCGGAATTAAGGATAAAAAAATCTATCCGAAAAAAGATATTTGGCAAATGTGGTTTAAGGTAGTTGTGTCCTGCGTGCCTGCCGCCGTTGTGGGTGTGTTTTTTGACGATATAATCAACGAGCTTTTCTACAACTGGCAGACTGTGGCAATTATGCTTATCGTTTTCGGCATACTGTTTATAGTTATAGAAAATATCAACAAGAAAAAAGAGGCGAAAATAAATTCCATTGGGGAACTTACTTACACCTCTGCACTTATTATAGGTATGTTTCAGCTTATAGCCGCCGTGTTTCCCGGCACCTCACGCTCCGGTGCAACAATTCTCGGTGCTATACTTATCGGCGTATCACGTACTGTTGCCGCAGAATACACCTTCTTCCTGGCAGTGCCGGTAATGTTCGGTGCCAGTGCCCTTAAACTTGTAAAATTCGGCTTTAATTTCACCGCCGATGAGCTTTTAATTCTTTTCGTAGGTCTTGTAACAGCCTTTCTTGTATCAATCCTTGCCATCAAATTTCTTATGGGCTACATTAAAAAGCACGATTTCAAGGCCTTCGGCTGGTACAGAATTGTCCTTGGCATAATCGTAATCGGCTATTTCCTGCTTTTCGCAAAATAAATTAAGAACGCCGAAGACGGCGTTCTCTACTGTTACATAACATATTTTCAGTAATAGTTATTGATATTGACAATAACAATACATCCCATGCGCGTCATGGACTACAATATGCTCAAGAAGATTCTGCTTGCCGGATTTGTGATTTCGGCAATGTTCATGACATATGCCGTGTCCAGTATTTTTGGTACTCTCAACATTACAGACGATATGTTTGTGACGAAGGACAAATCATATCTGAGCATTATCAGCAAGCATAATGACGTTGACGACTACACGGCCATTGAAAACAGCGAAGACATTGCATACACCATCCCCGGCGATTCAATAGTGAGCATGACTGTTGAATATGACGCATATCTTCAGACCATGGACGCCTATGTCTGCCTTGCAGGCTCTCTGTCTGACATTGATAAAATCAGCAGTGCAGATCTGATATACGGCAGTCTGCCTCAGTCGTCAAATGAGATTGTCATTGACAGGCTGACTGCGAAGAATGCGATAAAAGAGTACAGCACCAGGGAGTGCGGTCTTGGGAATGTTCGTGATTATCTTGGATGCAAGGTTGAAATCGAAAACATGGGAACCTTTACAGTCTGCGGAATTACGGACAGGGAGAGCCCGTGCATCTATGCACCGAGGAACATGTTTATAAACATCATTGCAAATACAATGGATGCGGACAATGATACCGGACTCATAGACTACACTCTCATGAAGTCTCAAGTGAAAAAGGTAAAGGGTGAGTGGCCGGATAATCCTTATGAAGTAATGGTTAATGAGTCGAACAAATACGACATGAAGATCGGCAAGACCATAGATACCAAAGTGAATGGTAAAAAACTGAAAGTCACAGGTTACTTCAAGGATGGAAAAGACAGAGATATTCTCCTTGTCAGCAACA
>JBJEPO010000130.1:0-49644 GCA_051881275.1 Eubacterium sp.
GTTTGTGGTCGGATGGCGGGGCGAGCCGGGAGTAAAGGATGAACCACAGCATGTATTTCAGGGCGAAATCACACAGAGCCTTTATATGCTTGACTCAAACTCATATCTTAATGACGGAATACTTGGCGGTGCAACCTGGGATTATGACTGCGTTCACGAAAATCAGGTGGAATGGTACGAAAAGAGCCTTGCCCAAATCACAGAGCAAAACGGCGGTGTTCAGCCAAAATCCCTTGCGTTCTTCCACATTGCGCCAAAGGAAATGCGTGACGCTTATGATGAGTACAAGGCGAATGATTATAAGGATACCGAGGATATAAAATATATTTACGGTAAAATGGGTGAAAAGGGTGTAGTTGTTTACAGCAGTGAGGAAAATTACGGACTGTTTGACAGCTTCCTTAAAAACGGTTCAACCCAGGGTGTATTCTTCGGCCACGACCATCTTAACAGTATGTCGCTTCTCTATAAGGGAATCCGCCTTACATACGGATACTCCGTTGACTACCTTGCGTACAGCGGTATTTCAAAGTACGGTGCTCAGCGTGGATGCACAATAATCAACACTTCTCCCGACGGACATTTTGACTGTTATCTTGAAAACTATTACCAGGATAAATATCAGACCGTAAATCCCAAGGAGGATGTTACAATGGATGATTTTTATACCGCTGAGGAGATAGCCGAATAATAATTGTTGACAAAATTAAATAACGGTATATAATGTAGTAGAACATAGTATTTCAGGGCGAGGTGAAATTCCTCACCGGCAGTAAAGTCTGCGACCCGTTTAGTGTATCTGAACGGCTGATACGGTGAAATTCCGTAACCGACGGTTAAAGTCCGGATGGGAGAAATATATAATATCTTTATATTTGCGTGGCTTTCGCATATTATATGGTATTACTGCCCTGACATATAATGTCGGGGCTTTCTCTTTTTCTGAAAAATTAATGGATAAGGAGAGAAAAACTATGTCAAAAAGTAATTCAAAAAGCAAATCATCATCTAACAAAACACGCTTAATCACAGGCACGGCAATGCTTACCGCAGTGGGAGTGGTTCTTCAGTATCTTGAAATTTCAATTCCCATTGTGCCAAGCTTTATTAAGCTTGATTTTTCCGACCTGCCGGAGCTTATCGGTGCCTTTGCCTACGGCCCTGTTGCCGGAATAGTTATCTGCCTTCTGCGTAATCTTATACACATGGCGGTAAGCCAAAGCGGATTTGTGGGCGAGCTTTCAAACTTTATTTTAGGCGCAGTTTTCGCAGGCGTTGCGGGACTTATATACAAGCGTAAAAAAACAAAATCCAATGCGCTTATTGCCGGTACTGTGGGTGCGCTGACAATGGCGGCTGTAAGCTGGTTTTCAAATTATTTCTTAATTTATCCGCTTTATTACAGTGTTTTGGGATTTCCCGAGGAGGCTGTTTTGGCAATGTATCAGGCGATTTTGCCAAAGGTAAAAAATATTGCACAGGCTCTCGTTGTTTTCAACGTGCCGTTTACATTGGTTAAGGGACTTATCAGTGTTGCTCTCAGTATGATAATATACAAACCCCTGTCGCCCTTGCTTCACGGCAGACAAAAATAAAAATAATACTTGACATTTTTAATTTATATTATATAATATGTGTAAGTAAGATTAGTAAACCAAAGTGAGGTGGGCCAAACGGTCCGCTTCTTTTTATTGTTGCGGAGGTGTTTTATTGGCAAAGAAGAACACGGTTGCAAGGGTTGAGGAAATTGTAAAGCCCTTTGCAGACGAGCTTGGTTTAAAAATATGGGACGTGCGCTTTGCAAAAGAGGGCAGTGAAAAATATCTCAGGATTTTTATTGATAAAGAGGACGGCGTGTCTATTGACGACTGCGTAAATCTTACCCACGCTATATCAAAGCCTCTTGACGAAGCCGACCCGATTCCCGAAAGCTATATGCTGGAGGTTAGCTCTCCCGGTATTGAAAGAGAGCTGACAAGGGACGAACATTTTGAAGACTGTATGGGCAGGGCGGTTATGCTCAGAACCATACGCCCCATAGATTCCGCCCGTGATTTCAGCGGAACCCTTACGGGATATGAAAACAAAATCATTACGGTTACAATGGCTGACGGCAGTAACCTTCAAATTGATAAAAAAGACGTTGCTTATGTCAAGCTTGACGATTTTGACGACGCCTGGAACAAATCTGAAATGTAAAACGAAAGGATGATAGGAAAATGAATAAGGAATTTTTTGAAGCAGTAAAAATGCTTGAGCAGGAAAAGGGATTGTCCGCAGATTTTCTGTATGACAAGATTGCAACTGCCATTATTACTGCGGCAAAGCACGATTTTAACGGCAAGGACATTGTTCACTGCGACATTGACCCGGAAAAGCAGAAAATGAAGGTTTATGTTACAAAAAATGTTGTTGAGGAGATTGAGGACCCGGATACGGACCTTACTCTTGAGCAGGCGCAGGCAATCAGAAAGAGCGCCGCAGTGGGTAAAACAATCAATATTCCTCTTAAAACAAAGGATTTCGGCAGAATAGTTGCCCAGACGGCAAAGCACGTTATCCGTCAGAGCATTAAAGAGGCTGAAAGAGGACGTCTGCTTGAAGAATTCCAGAGCAAAAATCAGGAGCTTCTGTCAGCGAAAATTACACAGATTGACCCTGTTACAGGCAATGCGACAGTTGAAATCGGCAAAAACGAGGCAATTCTTCCCAAAGCAGAGCAGGTTCCCGGTGAAAATCTCAGCGTAGGCAATATAACAAAAATATTTGTAGTTGACGTAAAGGAAAGCGGAAAGGGGCCGAAAATTATGATTTCAAGAACACATCCCGGACTTGTACGCAGACTGTTTGAGTCTGAAGTGCCTGAAATATTTGACGGTGTTATAGAAATTAAATCCGTATCCCGTGAGGCAGGCTCCCGTACAAAAATCGCCGTTGAATCAAAGGATGAAAATGTTGATCCGGTAGGAGCTTGTATCGGTCCTAAGGGCCAGAGAGTATCCGCTATTGTAGAGGCTTTGGGCGGAGAAAAAATTGACATTGCAAAATACAGCGAAAATCCCGAAGAATTTATTGCGGCGGCTCTTGCTCCGGCAGATGTATGCTCCGTTGAAATTCTTGACGAGCAGGCAAAATCCTGCCGTGCTACCGTTCCCGACGACCAGCTTTCTCTCGCTATCGGCAATAAGGGACAAAATGTTCGTCTTGCCGCTAAGCTTACCGGCTGGAAAATTGATATTAAGCCGGAATCAGGATTTTACGAGGGATAATATATTATTGGAAATCAGGTGATTTAATGAAGGCAAAAAAAGTACCGCTGAGAAAATGCACAGGCTGCGGAGAAATGTTTGACAAACGCACACTTGTACGTGTTGTAAAAAGTCCCGACGGCGAAATAAGCCTTGACCTTACAGGCAAAAAATCCGGCAGAGGCGCTTATGTTTGCAAAAATATTGACTGCCTGAAAAAAGCAAGAAAAAAACGTGCTCTTGAGCGTGCCTTCGGCGTGCAGATAGAGGACAGTGTTTATGACAGAATGGAAGAAGAAATAAACGATGAGCAACAGTAAATATATGTCTATGCTTGGTATGGCACGCCGTGCCGGAAAGCTGTCAATGGGGCACGATACGGCGATGAAATCCATACGCTCGGGCAAGGCAAGGCTTCTTCTTTTTGCCGGTGACATTTCACCACGGCTCATAAATGAATTTGACAAGGCTTCGCAGAAATACTGCCCCGGCATAATCTGTATTAAGCTTAATGAAACCGTGGATATGATTCACTGTGCGCTGGGCTACAAGGCCGGCGTCATAACCGTTAACGATAATAATTTTTCAAATCGCATTATACAATTAATTCAGGAGGAAAACGTGTATGGTAATAAAATTTAAGGTATCCGACGTTGCCAAAAACCTCGGACTGCCCAATAAAGCAATAATTGAACTGCTTTCTCAATACTGCGACGGTCCTGCAAAAAAAGCAAATACTGTGCTTGAGGAGAACGAGCTTAACATTCTCTTTGACGCACTTACACAAAAGCACAGCGTTGATGATTTAAGCAAGCATCTTGTTAAGCCAAAGAAGCCTAAAAAAGCCGAGTCAAAGCCTGAAAAGGCACAGGCAAAGTCCTCGGAGAAGGACGGTAAGGCAGACGAGGCGGCAGAGGCTAAGAATAAAAAACGTCAGAGCCAGGCGGCTATTCTTCAAATGGCGGAGCAGGCGGCAAAAAGAGCCGAGGAAAAGGCAAAGAAAAAAGCCACCCAGCAGCCTCAGGCAAGAACTAAGGGCGAGGCACGTCACGTTGACACAAGAGTTAACAATGTTAACCTTGAAAAATACAATCAAAAGTATGAGGATATCGCACCGGCAAGAAATATGGGCGATTATCAGAAAAAGCAGAAGCTTAACCAGAAATCAAAGCAATACAGAAAGAAAAAGCCACAGGGTATGCACGCACGCTCAAAGAAAGAGACAGAGGCACAGCGTCTTGCCCGTATTGCAGAGCAGAGAAAGAAACAACAAATCACAATTACCGTTCCCGATGAAATCAGCGTGGGCGAGCTTGCTTCCCGTCTGCGTATGACCGCAACAGAGGTTATCAAGGAGCTTATGAAATTAGGCATGATGGTTACGGTTAATGAGATTATTGACTTTGACACCGCCGAAATCGTTGCTACCGAATTGGGCGCAAAGGTTGAAAAAGAGGTTGTTGTTTCCATTGAGGAGCAGATTATTGAGGAAGACGACGAGGACGATGAAAACGCAATTCCACGCTGTCCTGTTGTATGCGTAATGGGACACGTTGACCACGGTAAGACATCAATCCTTGACGCCATCAGAAATACCGATGTAACCTCCACCGAGGCAGGCGGTATTACTCAGGCAATCGGTGCATATCAGGTTGAAGCACCCGACGGATCAAAAATTACCTTCCTTGACACACCGGGCCACGCCGCATTTACCGCAATGCGTGCAAGAGGTGCAATGGCAACGGATATTGCCGTGCTTGTTGTTGCCGCAGACGACGGTATTATGCCCCAGACTATTGAGGCAATCAACCACGCAAAGGCGGCAGGTGTTGAGATTATTGTTGCTATCAACAAAATGGATAAAGAGGGTGCAAACCCCGACAGAGTAATGCAGCAGTTAACAGAGCACGGTCTTGTTCCTGAGGAATGGGGCGGCGACATAATCTGCGTGCCTGTTTCCGCAAAGACAAAAATGGGCATTGACAAGCTACTTGAAACAATTAATCTTGTTGCCGAAATGTGTGAGCTTAAAGCCAATCCCGACAGGTCGGCAAAGGGTGTTGTTATTGAGGCAAAGCTTGATAAGGGACGCGGTCCTATCGCTACTCTGCTTGTACAAAACGGTACTCTTAAGTCCGGCGACGTTATTGTTGCAGGTACAGCAGTGGGCAAGGTAAGAGCAATGACCGACCACCGAGGAAGAAAAATTAACACCGCAGGACCTTCTGTTCCTGTTGAAATTATGGGACTTGACTCTGCGCCTATGAGCGGTGATTTGTTCAACGCCGTATCCGACGAGCATCTTGCACGTCAGCTTGTTGAACAGCGTAAGACCGAGGCAAAGGAGGAAGAATTCAAGGCATACCAGAAGGTTACTCTTGACACCTTGTTTGACACACTTCAGGAGGGTGAGCTTAAAGACCTTAATATTATCGTTAAGGCTGATGTTCAAGGCTCTGTTGAGGCTGTTAAGCAGTCACTTCTCAAAATTGAAAATGATGAAGTGCGTGTAAAGATTATTCACGGCGCAGTAGGTGCTGTAAGCGAGTCCGACGTAATGCTGGCAAGTGCGTCAAACGCTATTATTGTAGGCTTTAACACAGCAGTTGAGCCTGCCGCACAGGACAATGCAGACCGTGACGGAATTGAAATTAAAACTTACGACATTATTTATGACGCTATTGAAGATATTGAAAACGCTATGAGAGGTATGAGAGCGCCTAAGTACCGTGATGTTGACACAGGTACCGTTGAGGTGCGTGAGGTTTATAAAATTTCCTCCGCCGGCACTATTGCAGGCTCTCTTGTTACTTCGGGTACAATCCGCAGGGACGGCAAGGTTCGTGTTATAAGAAACGGCAAGAAAATTGCCGATGTTGAGCTGGCTAACCTCAAGAGATTTAAGGACGAGGTTAAGGATGTTTCATCAGGCTATGAATGCGGTATTTCCCTTAAGGATTGGGACGACATACGCCAGGGCGATATCTTGGAAGCATACTATGTAGAGGAATACAGAGACTAATGGCAGGTTATCGTATAGACAGAATATCGGAAGATATTAAGAGAGAAATTATTGCAATTATCCGTGACCTTAAGGACCCACGGATAAAAGGCATGCTCACCGTAGTAAAGGTAGATGTCAGCAATGATTTAAGCTATGCAAAGGTATATGTAAGCGCAGTTGAGGGAATAGAGGTTGCCAAGGAATCCGTTAAGGGCTTAAAGGCGGCAAGCGGTTATATCCGCCGTTGTCTGGGCGCATCCTCCGTTTTGCATCTGCGCAAAATACCCGAGCTTAAATTTATTGCAGATGATTCTATTGAAAAGGGAATGGAGCTTTTTGATAAGCTTAGAGATGTAGAGGACACAATAAAAAATAATGAAGATTAATGTTGAAGAATGTGCCCGTATATTAAAGGAACAGGATGATATACTCATTCTCACCCACGCTCACCCGGACGGCGACACGCTGGGATGCGGCTTTGCTCTTTGCCGTGCGCTTTTGAAAATGGGCAAAAGAGTAAGGGTGGAATGCGGTGACCCTATTCCGAAAAAATACGGCTACCTGTATGATGATATTGATACCGAGGATTTTGAGGAAAAATTTATTGTTGCAACGGACGTTGCCACCCTTAATCTTTTAGGTGATTTAAGCGATAAATACGGCTCAAGAATAAATCTGTGTATAGACCATCACGGCACTAACACCGAATATGCCGATAATTTACTGCTTGATGATACTGCGGCGGCTGCCTGCGAAATAATACTTAAGGTTATTAAGGCCTTGGGTGTTGAAATTGACGCAAAAACGGCGAACTGCCTTTACACAGGTATTTCCACCGATACAGGCTGTTTCAGATATTCAAGCACCACCGGCGACACATATCGTGCGGCGGCTGAGCTTATTGATTTAGGCACAGATAACGGCAGAATTAACCGTATTATGTTTGAAACAAAAACAAAAACCTACGCCGCACTGGAGCGTATGGCTATTGAGGGTATGCAGTTTTTCTGCAACGACAGAATTTGCGTAATAACCATTACTCAGGATATGTACGAGCGAACAGGCTCCAACGAGCAGGAAACCGAGGCTATTGCACCTCTTACAAGGCAAACCGAGGGTGTTGAAATCGGTCTTACAATCCGTGAAAAGACCGACGGAAGCTGTAAAGCCTCAATCCGCACCTTTGAAAGTGTTAATGCGGCAGAGCTTGCAAAGAATTTCGGCGGTGGAGGACATCTTCAGGCGGCGGCGTGCCGTTTTGACTGCTCCGTTGAGGAGGCAAAAAAGCTGCTTGTTGAAAAAGGCAGGGAACTGCTGAAATGACGGGAATTATCTGTATTAATAAAGACAAGGACATTACCTCGTTTAAGGCAGTTGCCAAGGTGCGTGGTATAACCGGCGAAAAAAAGGTGGGCCACACAGGCACCCTTGACCCTATGGCAACAGGCGTTTTGCCTGTAATGCTGGGCGGTGCCACAAAATTCCTTGACTATTTGCCCGACAGCGACAAGGGTTACAGGGCGGTATTTAAGTTAGGAATAACCACCGACACCCTGGATATAACAGGAAATGTAATCTGTGAAAAGCCCGTAACTGTCGGCGCAAAGGATGTTGAGGCGGTTTTGGAGAAATTCCGGGGTGAAATTATGCAGATTCCCCCAATGTACAGTGCAAAATCCGTTAACGGCAAAAGGCTTTATGAGCTTGCCCGTCAGGGTCAGGTTATTGAAAGAGAGCCGTACGCCGTTAATATAAAAAGCCTTACCCTTGCCGATTACAGTGATAACAGTTATACAATTGACGTTTTATGCTCCAAGGGGACTTATATCAGAAGCTTGATTGACGATATAGGCAAAGAATTGGGGTGCGGTGCGGTTATGACCGAGCTTGTACGCACCAGGGCAATGGGGTTTACTCTTGAGGACTGTGTTACAACAGACGAGCTTCAAAGGCTTCATGATGACGGCGCAGGCTTTGGCTCGGCAGTTATACCCCTTGAGGAAATTTACAAAGCATATCCCTGTGCCGTAGTAACACCGGCGCAGGCAAAAAGGTTTTCCAACGGCGGAGACCTTGATATAAAGAGAATTAAAAATCCCCCCGAAAAAGACTCGGTGTGCAAGGTGTATTCCGCCGAAAAGATATTTTTGGGACTGGGAAAAAGCGACGGACAGGAACTGAAGGTGCTCCGTCTGCTGACAAGAAGAGATTAGATGGAAACGACAGAATACAAAAAGCGAACAGCAATAGCGCTTGGTGATTTTGACGGTATGCACCGTGCTCATCAAACGGTAGTTACCGGCGGAGAAAACGCCGTAATTTACTGTGTAAACAACCGCTTTTCACTGCTTCAGAGAAGTATTTTTGAAAGGCGTTATCCCAATGCGGTTTTTGCGGATTTTAATGAGCTGAAAAATATGTCAGCCACGGATTTTATAGATAAAATCCTTATAGAAAAATACCGTGCAGGTATGATTTTATGCGGATTTAATTTTCGCTTCGGCAAAAACGCAATGTGGACGGCAATGGATTTAAGGGAATATCTTGAGGAAAAGGATGTTTGGGTAAGAATCCTTGAGCATCTTGACTACAAGGATAAGCCTATAAGCTCCACAAGAATAAGAAGCTGTATTCTTGAGGGCAATATTACCGACGCAAACAAAATGCTGGGCTACAATTTTACCTTTGAAGGACCTGTTATAGCCGGTGACAAAAGAGGACGGACGATTAATTTTCCCACAATTAACCAGCATTTGCCCGAGGGCTTGGTTGTTCCTAAATTCGGCGTTTACGAAAGCCGTACCTTTGTTGACGGCAGGGAATACAAATCCTTTACCAATTTTGGCATAAGACCCTCCTGGCGAGTGGAGGTGCCTTTGGCGGAAACCCATATTTTTGATTTTGACGGCGACCTTTACGGCGAAATCATTAGGGTTGAGCTTGTTAAATATTTGAGAGAGGAAAAGAAATTTTCATCACCAAAGGAATTGAAAGAGCAGTTAACCTATGACAAAAGCAGTATTATTTGACTTTGACGAAACCCTCCAGGACAGAACCGAGGCGTTTGAGAGCTATATGGACGCATTTTTGCAGACATACCGCCCGGATTTAAGTCAGACGGAAATTGAAAAATGCAAAGAGGATATGCGCTCCACAGGCAACGGCGGTTATGTTGACCGAGTTAAGTGGTATCAGCGTCTAATTGATATGTGGAGCTGGCAGGACGCACCGGACGCACAGGAGCTTGCCAAGCATTACGATTACACCTTCGGCGACCACTGTGTTATTTTTCCCCATACCGTACCGTTGTTAAAAAAACTGCGGGAAATGGGATTGATTACGGGAATTATCAGCAACGGTCCCTCATATCTTCAAAATCATAAAATGGATATGAGCGGTCTGCGTGATTACTGCGACATCGTGGTAATCAGCGGTGATGTAGGCGTACATAAGCCGGACCCTCAGCTTTTTGTTTACACGGCAAATAAGCTGAATTTGGAAACTCGGGACTGCGTTTATGTGGGCGACCATCCCGTAAACGACATTAAAGGCGCCCTTGATTCCGGCATGAAGGCCATTAGAATGAACTGGGGTTGGTTTAAAAATCAGGACCTGCGCCCCGACGTGCCGGTAATTGATGATATTATAGATGTATTAAAATATATATAATTTCTTAGAACATACAAGTCCTTTACCATGTGTAAAGGGCTTTTTACTTTGATAGGATTGACTTGCTCCGGATAAAATGCTATTTTTATTAAAAACAATTCAAATGGGTGATAATATGAAAAAAATTGCAAGTGTATTCTTGTCAATCGCAATGCTTATATCGGTAATTGCACCTATAAGTATAACTGCAAATGCAGGATGCATTTCGTTTAGACAGGATTATTCCACGCACACTCTTTATATAACCAATTCAACAGACGGAGAGGTTACATTTTTGCCTGACAGTGACAACGGAGTAAATAGGGGAAATATTGAAAAAATCGTTTTCAGCGAAGGTATTGAGAGTGTAAATATTTCTTATCTTTATGGCTTTTCCAATGTCAAAACAGTTGAATTTCCCAAAAGCGTATGCTATATCAGTTCGGGAATGTTCCGCAATTTAGAAAGTCTTACATCAATTAAGGTTAATTCAAAAAACATTGCTTACTGTTCAATTTCCGGAGTACTTTATGCAAAGAATACCAAAACAAAGACTTTGAAAGCGTTTCCTCAAAATAAAAAAGCGGACAGCTTTGTTTTACCTTCTAACGTCGGATCGATAGATGAGGACGCGTTTTTCTATTGTAAAAGAATTAAGAGCGTTGACTTATCTAAGGTAAAGAAAACGAAATATCTGAAATATTTTTACATCGGAGAATATGCTTTTTACGGTTCATCAATAACCTCCGTAAAAATGCCTAAGCTTTCCACCTATGTATATAGCTTTGCTTTTGGTTATTGTGATAATTTGAAAAAATTAGACTTGTCAAAATGCAAGTATGTTGATAGTTATACTTGCAGTGATTGTAAAAATTTAAGCACATTAATACTGCCTAATATTAAAACCATACCTGAAAGGCTTGCTGAATTCTGTCCTAAGCTTAAAAGCGTTTATGTTCCGGGTAAAGTTAAGAGTATAGGAAAATATGCGTTAGGCACGGCTTTTGCCAGCGAAGTTGAGGTCTATAAGGTTAAAGGCTTTACATTGTACTCAAAAAACAATTCTGCGGCTAAAAGCTATGCTAAAAAGTACGGATATAAACATACGACGGTTAAAACCCCGGCGTCAACCTCAATAACATCCCTTTCAAAAAGCAGCAAAGGTTTTACTGTAAAGTGGAAAAAGAAGGGATATTCCGGATATCAAATTCAGTATAGCACTTCATCTAAGTTCAGCAGTCCTAAATATATTACTGTTTCAGGAAGTAAAAATACATCTAAAAAAGTCAGTAAATTAAAAGGGAAGAAGAAATACTATGTTCGCATAAGGACATATAAGACGGTAAGCGGAACGAAAGTGTTTTCCTCATGGTCTAAAGCTAAATCTGTTACAACAAAAAAATAATTGTTTATTACGAATAAGGACATCTGCACATTGTGCGGGTGTCCTTATTTTTTTTGTGAAGGAATTTGTGATTGATTTTTACAAAATGAGCAAAAGTGAGCAAATATTAATGATTGATTGTTCATATATCACAAGTAAAACAGGGCAAAATATGCAGAATTAACAAGAATAACTGCTCACTGTTGACTGTTATTGAATGAATTTGATATAATTAAGGCACAGAAAGGGAAACTTAAACGTTTAGGTGAAAACAATGCTGACACAGGAGAGAAGAACAAAAATACTTGAAGTGCTGGAGGAAAAGGGCAGTGTAACCGTTACACAGCTAAGCGAATGCTTTGACGCCAGCGAATCAACAATACGCCGTGATTTAGTGGCTCTGTCACAGCTGGGCAGGCTGAAAAAGGTACACGGCGGCGCAATGATATCCTCACAGGAATTCCTCAGAAATGAGGAGGTAATGGAGGAAAAAAGCCTTAAATTTGTTGACGAAAAAACGCAGATTGCAATGTACGCCGCTCAGCAGATTAACGACGACGATTTCGTTTTTATTGACGCAGGCTCAACCACCTACCTTATGACTAAGTACATAAAGGACACAAAGGCAACCTTCGTTACAAACGGAATTGCTCACGCAAAGGAGCTGTCAAAAAACGGATGCAAGGTGTTTGTTTTAGGCGGCGAGCTTAAAGAGACAACCGAGGCGATAATAGGTCTTGTTGCCGCTTCAAATCTGCAAAAATACAATTTTTCAAAGGCTTTTATCGGAGCAAACGGTATCACTGAGAAGCAGGGCTTTACTACTCCCGATACCGAGGAGGCAATGCTTAAAGCAGTTGCAATAGAGCGCAGCTTTGTTTCTTATGTGCTGGCGGACAGCTCAAAATTCGGCAAGGTATCCGCCGTAAGCTTCGGCGGTCTTGACTGTGCCTGCATTATCTGTGACAAATGCTCCGACGAATCCGTAAAAGAAAAATGTGTAGTAAAAGAGGTGATATAGTTGGTTTACACTATAACATTTAATCCTGCACTTGATTATGTTATGAATCTTGCGTCACTGCGCACCGACGATATAAACCGAACCGAAAGCGAGGAGCTGTATTACGGCGGTAAGGGAATTAATGTGTCGGTAATACTCAGCAGGCTGGGAATTGACAATACGGCGCTGGGATTTTTAGCAGGATTTACAGGCAAAAGGCTTGAACAAATGCTTGTAAAGGACGGTATAAGCTGCGACTTTAATTATTTAAAGGACGGTTATACAAGAATAAATGTAAAGATAAAAGCGGATACTGAAATTGATGTAAACGCCAACGGTCCCGATGTAAAAGCAGAGGATATAAAGGCTTTGATGTCAAAGCTTGACGAAATAAAGCAGGGCGATTATCTGGTGCTTTCAGGCTCCATACCAAAATCCCTGCCGGATGACATATATCAGCGCATTATGGAAAAGCTAACCGGCAGAGGCGTTCGCTTTGTGGTTGACGCAGAAAAGGATTTGCTTTTAAATTCGCTGAAATACAAGCCGTTTCTGATTAAACCTAATCATCACGAGCTGGGCGATATTTTTAATGTAAAAATTGACAGTGATGAGGATATAATAAAATATGCGAAGGCTTTGCAGGAGCAGGGCGCAGTGAACGTGCTTGTTTCCATGGCAAAGGACGGCGCAATGCTGATTGACGAGCACTCAAAGGTGCACAAAATAGAAAACGCACCGGGAAAGGTTGTCAATTCGGTAGGCTGCGGCGACAGTATGGTGGCAGGCTTTGTTGCCGGCTTTATTGACAAAAACGATTACGAGTATGCGTTAAGGCTGGGCGCCGCCTGCGGAAACGCTACTGCATTTTCAAAAGAACTTGCACTTTATGATGAAATAAAGGCAGTTTTTAATAAATATTATTTAACATAGAACAACGGTAAATCCGCCACTATAAACGGTGGTTCAAATTAATCGTTATCTAAGGGAGGGCTATATTATGAGAATAATAGATTTGCTTAAATCCGACGCAATAGATTTAAACGTATCTGTTTCGTCAAAGGCAGAGGCTATCAATAAAATGACAGAGCTTCATAAAAAAGCCGGAAATCTTGCGGACGCCGAGGCTTACAAAAAGGCGATACTTGCAAGAGAGGAGCAGGGTACAACGGCTATCGGAGAGGGCATTGCGGTACCCCACGCAAAATCCGACAGCGTAAAGGCTCCCGGTTTATCGGCTATTACAGTACCGGCAGGTGTAGATTACGGCGCACCCGACGGAAAACCGTCCGACATACTGTTTATGATTGCGGCACCTATGGACGGCGATTTACATCTTGAAATACTTTCAAGACTTATGGTAATGCTTATGGAGCCGGAATTTTGCAACGCCTTGAGAGGCGCAAAAACACCTGAGGAATTTCTCAGCATTATAGATAAAAAAGAGGCGGAGAAATATCCCGACGAGGTTAAGGAGGAGGCTTTGAAAACGGAGGGATACAGAATCCTTGCCGTTACGGCTTGCCCCACAGGCATTGCCCACACATATATGGCGGCTGAGGCTCTTGAAAAAGCCGGCGAAAAAATGGGCTATCCTCTTAAAGCGGAGACAAACGGCTCCGGCGGAGCAAAAAATGTTCTTACCAAAAAAGAAATTGAAGAATGTGACGGCATAATCATTGCCGCCGATAAAAATGTTAAAATGGCGAGATTTGACGGCAAGCCTGTTGTAAAGGCATCCGTCAGCGCAGGCATCAATAAGCCTGAGGAGCTTATACAGAAAATCGTTGACGGCAGAGCAGCTGTTTACCACGCAGACGGTTCACAGCAGGAGGCAGTTGACGATGATGAAAAGGAAGGCTTCGGCCACAGAATTTACAAGCACCTGATGAACGGTGTATCGCACATGCTTCCCTTCGTTGTAGGCGGCGGTGTTATGATTGCCTTGGGCTTTCTTATTGATACCCTTGCCGGCAACGCAAACGCAGGCGGTAATTTCGGACAGACTAATCCCATTGCATCGGTTATCTTCTGGATAGGTAAAGCGGCATTCTCATTTATGCTTCCTATTCTTGCAGGATATATCGCTCAGTCAATAGCAGACCGTCCAGGTCTTTTGCCCGGTATCGTCGGCGGATATCTTGCCACCACCGGCGCAACGCTCAGCTCGCCCACAGGCGACGACAGTGCGGTTTCGGGATTTTTAGGTGCACTGCTGGCAGGCTTTGTGGCAGGTATTATCGTTGAACTGCTGAAAAAAGCGTTTAACTGGCTGCCTAAATCAATGGACGGCATCAAGCCCGTATTCATTTATCCCCTTTTAGGCACTGCACTAATTGGCGTATTTATGCTTCTTATTAATCCTGTTGTGGGACTTATCAACACAGGTCTTTCAAACGGTCTTTCCTCTCTCGGCGAAACCAGCAGACTTCTCCTTTCAATAGTTCTTGCGGCAATGATGGCTATTGATATGGGCGGTCCGTTCAACAAGGCGGCTTATGTATTCGGCACTGCCGCTATTGCAGACGGCAACACCTGGATTATGGCGGCGGTTATGATTGGCGGTATGGTACCACCTATTGCCATCGCACTTTCAACAACATTTAACAAGAAAAAGTGGACTAACGAGGAAATCAAAAACGGTCCTGTTAACTATCTTATGGGACTTTGCTTTATCACCGAGGGCGCAATTCCCTACGCCGCATCAGACCCCCTTCGTGTAATTCCGTCCTGTATGGTAGGCTCTGCGGTAGCAGGCGCAGTAACTGCGTTGTTCGGATGTGCCTGTCCTGCGCCCCACGGCGGTATATTCACCTTTGCGGTGGTTGACCATCCCCTTGGTTATTTGATTGCCCTTGCGGCAGGTTCGGTTGCAGGCGCACTTATGCTTGGTCTGCTTAAAAAAACAAGAAGAGAAGAGGTAAATGCGTAATGGTATCAAAGGATTTTACAATTAAAAATAAAATGGGTCTTCACATGCGCCCTGCCAATGTTTTTGTAACGGAAATGACTAAGTTTAACTCCGATGTTAACATTGTAATGAACGGCAAAAAAATAAACGGCAAAAGCATTATGAATATTATGGCGGCCTGCATTAAATGCGGCAGTGAAATCACCGTTGAATGTGACGGCGCAGACGAGGCTGATATGCTTTCAAAGGCAACTGAATTGATTGAATCAGGCTTCGGCGAGGATTAAATAATAAACACCTCTCCGTATAAAGCGGAGAGGTGGATTTTGGGTATTAATACATAATACCTTTAACATCAAGAGGTGAGATTATGCTTAAAGGAATAGGAGTATCACAGGGCTACGGCATAGGAAAAGCAGTGATTATCAAAGACATCAGCCTTGATTACAGTGCGGTAAAATTTACCGACGCCGATGACCAGAAGAACAGACTTCACGGCGCTGTTGAAAAATATACTGAGGATACAAAAAGACTTGCCGAGGATTTGAGAAAAAGCGCAGGCGATAAAGAGGCTGAAATACTTGAAGGTCATCTTATGATGCTTCAGGACCCCTTTATGCTTTCTCAGATGGATGATAATATTGACTCGGGAGCCACTGCCGAGTCGGCGGCGGACACGGTTTGCACAATGTTTATTGATATGTTCTCCGGCGTTGACGACGAGCTTACAAGGCAGAGAGCCTCCGACGTAAAGGACATACGTGATAATTTGCTTCGTCTGCTTTTAGGTGTAAAATGCGTTGATATTTCGGCGGTGCCTAAAGGCTCGGTGCTTGTGGCAAAGGATTTTACCCCGTCAATGACAAGCCGAATTAACAAGGATAATGTGGCGGCTATTATTACGGAGGTAGGCGGCGTTACAAGCCACAGTGCAATTCTTGCAAGGGCAATGGGCATACCTGCGGTTTTGTCGGTTGCCAACGCATCAAATATTATCTGCGATTCACAGCAGCTGATTGTTGACGGCTTTAAGGGTAAAATTATAACCGAGCCCGAGCAGTCGCTTCTTGACGAATATCTGCAAAAGCAAAAGGATTATCTAAAAGAAAAAGAGAGCCTGACCCGATATTTTTCAAAGGCAACCGTTACAAAAGGCGGTGCGGTAAAAAAGGTTTACGGCAATATCGGCAAGGCGGAGGACGCTCAAAATGTGCTCCAAAACGGCGGAGAGGGAATAGGACTGTTCCGCACGGAATTTCTGTTTATGGACAGAGAGCACGAGCCTACCGAGGAGGAGCAGTTTGAGGCTTATTCCACCGTCGCAAAGGCTATGGACGGCAAAGAGGTTATTATCCGCACCCTTGATATAGGCGGCGACAAGGCTATTGATTACCTTTCCATAGATAAAGAGGAAAATCCGTTTTTGGGACACAGGGCAATTCGCTACTGCCTTGATAATACAGACCTTTTCAAAAAGCAGATTCGTGCAATTCTACGTGCGGCTCAGTACGGCGATATAAAAATTATGCTTCCGCTGGTGACTACGGTTGATGAAGTGCGCCGTGCAAAGGATATTATTGCAGATTGTGCCGTGGAGCTTAAAAATGAGGGCTTAAGGTATGCGCAGGCTCCCGTGGGCGTTATGATTGAAACGCCGTCGGCGGCGCTTATTTCCGATTTACTGGCAAAGGAGGCGGCGTTCTTCTCCATAGGCACCAATGATTTAACAGGCTATGTTATGGCGGTGGATAGGGGAAACGCCAAGGTCAGCGGACTTTATGACGTTTTTCAGCCGTCGGTATTGAGGGCAATAGAAATGACGATTAAAAATGCCAAAGCCGCCGGAATACCTGTGGGTATGTGCGGCGAGGCGGCGTCGGACAGCCGTCTTATTCCCGAGCTGGTGAAATGGGGGCTTGATGAATTTTCCGTATCTCCCTCATCAATTCTTCAAACAAGAAAAAATATCTGCCATTGCGATTAAGAGCGGATTTGGCTTAGCTTTATGCGTTCCGTCAGCCTTTTATGACCGGCGGAGCGTTAATTTTTGACAGATTGTGAAAAAAATGTCAATCAGTATATCAGGCTGTAAAATGCACAAAAATTATTGTGAATTTATTATCAATTTGTTGAAAAAATAGAAAGTTGCATAAAACCCTTGCACTTTTCAAATATTGTATTAATATATAAGAGCAAATGAAATATTGTTAATTAATTGTCAATCTTTTACAGGAGGAATACAAATGGCAAAAGAAATAATTGACAGCGTTGAAAAGCTTGAAGCGGAGATTGCGAGAGTTCGCAAGGCTCAGCAGGAGTTTTCAACCTATACACAGGAGCAGGTGGATAAAATCTTCTTTGCCGCCGCAATGGCAGCAAACAAGGCAAGAATCCCCCTTGCAAAGGACGCAGTTGCGGAAACAGGCATGGGTATAGTTGAAGATAAGATTATCAAAAACCACTATGCCGCAGAATATATCTATAACAAATACAAAGACACAAAAACCTGCGGAGTTATTGATGAGGACAAGGCTTACGGCACACAGTCTATTGCTGAGCCTATCGGCGTAGTTGCCGCTGTTATACCTACCACAAACCCCACATCAACCGCTATTTTTAAAACACTTATTTCACTTAAAACAAGAAACGGTATTATCATTTCTCCTCACCCGAGAGCAAAGAAATGCACAGCGGATGCGGCTAAAATCGTTCTTGATGCGGCAGTAGCGGCAGGTGCACCTGAGGGAATTATAAGCTGGATTGACGCTCCGTCACTTGAGATGACAAATCTTCTTATGAAGGAGGCTGACATCATCCTTGCAACAGGCGGTCCCGGTATGGTTAAAGCCGCATATTCAAGCGGTAAGCCGGCTCTGGGCGTTGGCGCAGGTAATACTCCTGCAATCATTGACGAGTCTGCCGACATTAAGGTTGCCGTTAACTCAATCATTCACTCAAAGACCTTTGACAACGGTATGATTTGTGCTTCCGAGCAGAGCTGTATCGCTGACAAGAAGATATATAAAGAGGTTAAGAAGGAATTTGAGGCAAGAGGCTGTTACTTCCTTAAGGGTGACGAGATTGACAAGGTCCGCAAGACTATTATTATCAACGGTGCCCTTAACGCAAAGATTGTAGGTCAGAAGCCTGTAACAATCGCCGCTCTTGCAGGTGTTGAGGTTCCCGAGGATACAAAAATCCTTATCGGTGAGGTTGAGTCCGTTGATATAAGCGAGGAATTTGCTCACGAAAAGCTTTCACCGGTACTTGCTATGTACAAGGCAAAGGATTTTGATGACGCTCTTGACAAAGCCGCTCAGCTTGTTGCCGACGGCGGTTACGGTCACACATCCTCAGTATATCTTGACGCAACAAATGAAAGAGAAAAGATTGACAGATTTGCCGCACGTATGAAAACCTGCCGTATTCTTGTTAACACACCTTCTTCATTCGGCGGTATCGGCGACCTTTACAACTTTAACCTTGCTCCGTCGCTTACATTGGGCTGTGGCTCCTGGGGCGGTAACTCCGTATCCGAAAATGTTGGCGTTAAGCACCTTTTGAATATTAAGACTGTTGCAGAAAGAAGGGAAAATATGCTTTGGTTCCGTGCACCTGAAAAGGTATATATCAAAAAAGGCTGTCTTCCTGTTGCTCTTGACGAGCTTGGCACCGTTATGGGTAAGAAGAAGGTATTTATCGTAACCGACAGCTTCCTTTACAACAACGGTTATACAAAGCCGATTACAGATAAGCTTGATTCTATGGGCATTGTTCATACAACATTCTTTGATGTTGCTCCCGACCCGACTCTTGCCTGTGCAAAGGCAGGTGCGGCTCAGATGACAGCATTCCAGCCTGACTGCATTATTGCAATCGGCGGCGGCTCGGCAATGGACGCAGGTAAAATTATGTGGGTAATGTATGAGCATCCCGAGGTTGACTTCCAGGATCTTGCAATGAGATTTATGGATATCCGCAAGAGAGTTTACACCTTCCCGAAAATGGGCGAAAAGGCATACTTTATCGCAGTTCCAACATCAGCAGGTACAGGCTCCGAGGTTACTCCCTTCGCCGTTATCACAGACGAAAAGAGCGGTATCAAATATCCTCTTGCAGACTACGAGCTTCTGCCTAAAATGGCAATCGTTGATGCAGATATGCATATGACTGCCCCTAAGGGACTCACTGCCGCATCCGGTATTGACGCAGTAACTCACGCACTTGAGGCTTATGCTTCAATGATGGCTACCGAATACACAGACGGCCTTGCAATTGAGGCGCTTAAAAATATCTTTGAGTATCTTCCCCGTGCCTATGACAACGGTCCTAACGACCCTGTTGCAAGAGAGAAGATGGCAAACGCCGCCACAATGGCAGGTATGGCATTCGCAAACGCATTTTTGGGTGTTTGCCACTCAATGGCACATAAGCTGGGCGCATTCCACCACCTTCCTCACGGTGTTGCAAACGCATTGATGATTAACTATGTGCTTGAGTTCAACGCCGCAGAGGTTCCTGCAAAAATGGGTACCTTCCCGCAGTACGATTATCCTAAGACTCTCAGAAGATATGCCGAGGTTGCAGAGGCACTGGGCATTGAGGGCAAGGATGACAATGCTAAGCTTAAGGGTCTTATGGCTAAGATTGACGAGCTTAAAGAGAAGGTAGGCATTAAGAAGACCATCGCAGATTACGGCATCAGCGAGGAGGACTTCCTTGCAACTCTTGACGAAATGGTTGAGCAGGCATTTGATGACCAGTGCACCGGTGCAAACCCAAGACTTCCGCTTATGAGCGAAATCAAGGATATGTACCTTCGTGCTTACTACGGCAAATAATTAATTATACAAAATCACTGCAGAAAATTAATGTTTCTGCGGTGATTTTTATTTTTATGTTTATTTAACGGTGCAAATGTGCTATTATTAATTAGTAAAGAACTCTTAAACCCTATCTAAAGGAGTGGTGAAATGGATTTTAAAGAGGATAAATTTATGGTTGCGCTGGCACTGATTGTAGTTGCCTTTGTAATTGCACAGGCAGTTTTCTTTTTAGTGCGTGCAATTAAGCGAGCCAAGGAATTGGGAATTGAAAAAGCTACTATCAAAAGCACTATTGTGTCATCGGGACTGTTTACCATAGCCCCGGCAATAGGCATTGTTGCAACGGTGCTTACTCTTTCGGCGGCACTGGGATATGTTCTGCCCTGGATTAGACTTACCGTTATAGGCAATATTTCCTACGAGGTTACGGCGGCAACCAACGCCATAGAGGCTTACGGACTCACCGGCGGTATTGCAAACCCCATAACCGACCCGGAGGTTTTCGGTACAGTAGCGTGGGTTATGACTCTCGGCTCAATTATGCCACTTATTCTTATTCCGTTTCTGCTTAAAACGGTGCAGAAAAAAATCGGCAAAACCGTATCAAAAAACAGTAAGTGGTCCTCGGTAATGAGTGCGGCGGCGTTTATCGGACTGATTGCCGCATTTGTGGCACGTGCCATAATCGGCAAGGGCGAACCGAATGTTCAGGGCGACGGTGCAGGAGTGCTGTCGGTGGCAGCACTGATTTTCTCGGTGGTGCTGATGCTGATACTGCAAAAAATCGCAACGGTTAAAGGCTGGAAATGGCTTGACTCCTTTGCAATGCCCTTTTCAATGATTGGTGCAATGGCACTTGTAATGCTTTTGGCGCAGGTGCTTCCCGAATCAATAGCGTTTTTGGAATGGAGGGGCTGATATGGACAGTAAATATATCAATAAAACTCATACATACGGCAGAATATGGATATTTGTCACACTGGCTCTTTTCCTTTGTATTCCTGCCTTTATATGCTATCATCTTAATGTTTTTCCCAAGGCGGATATGGTGTTTAAGGGTCTTGCCACGGTAGCGGTAGTTTTCTATCCCACCGCAGTTCTTGAGGTTCTTACATATTCTCCTTTGCTGGGAACAGGCGGCACATATCTGGGCTTTGTTACCGGCAATATCACAAATCTTAAGCTTCCTGTTGCCCTTAACTCAATGGAAAGCGCAGAGGTTGAGCCTAATACCGAGGAGGGCGAGGTTATATCCACAATTTCCATAGCCGTGTCCTCAATCGTTACAACAATAATTATTGCCGTGTGCGTGCTGGCGTTCAGGCCTGTTTTGCACAATATTACCGATAAGGACAGCGTTTTCGCTCCTGCATTTCAGCAGGTTACGCCTGCGCTTTTCGGTGCGCTTTGTGCGTCCTATCTTGCAAAGCACTGGAAAATATCAATTTTACCCATTGTTGTGCTTGTTATAATCCTTTTGTTCAGCGGAACTCTCGGCACAGGTGTGCTTATTCCTATCGGCGTAGTCGTTTCGCTTTTGGGTGCTCATTTGATGTATAAGAAAGGATGGCTTGATTGATGAAAATTTTTCTTATAATTTTAGCGGTAATTGCGGCTTTAATAATAATCACCGCAGTAAAGGCGGTATTTTATAAGGCAAAGCCTGTTGAAATTACGCCTATGCCAAAGGAAAAGGTTGACAGCGAAAGGGTGCAAAAGCATCTTTCGCAGGCTATACAGATTAAAACAATATCAAATCCCGACGATGACAAGGTGGACTGGTCGGAATTTGACAGATTTCACGATTTTCTTGACGAGGCATATCCTCTCATTCACGGAAAGCTGAAAAAAGAGGATATTTCTCAGGCGTCCCTGCTTTATACCTGGGAGGGTAAAAATAAGGACCTTGAGCCTATTGCCCTGCTTTCACACCAGGACGTTGTGCCGGTGGCCGAAAGCACCTACAATGACTGGAAGCATGACCCCTTTGAGGGCTATAATGACGGCGAATTTATTTGGGGCAGAGGGGCGGTTGATATGAAAAACCACCTTATCTGCGTTATGGATGCGGTGGAAGCACTGCTGGAGGAGGGCTTTGAGCCTGAACGCACCGTTTACCTTTGCTTCGGTCATAACGAGGAGATTGTAGCAGGCAAAAACAACGGTGCCAACGCCATAATGAACACCCTTAAAGAAAGAGGAGTGCATCTTGATTCAACCCTTGACGAGGGCGGAGCTATTATTAAAGCCAATGTTAAGGGATTGATTGAGGGCAATTTGGCAGGCGTAGGTATCGCCGAAAAAGGCTACGCCGATTATAAAATTACCGTAAAGGCAAAGGGCGGTCATTCCTCACAGCCACCAAAGCACACCGCCGCAGGAGCAATAAGCAATGTGGTGCGTGACTTGGAAAATCATCAATTCAAAGCAAGAATGTTACCGTCGGTATATAATCTTTTCAGCGGTGTTGGCAAGCATACATCCTTCCCTGCCAGAATGATTATGTGCAACCTGCGTTTCCTTAAGCCTGTATTTTTTGCCGCTATGAAGCAGTTTCCCCCTGCGGCAACATTTATCAGAACAACCACCGCCTGCACAATGCTCAGCGGAAGTCCTGCGTCAAATGTTCTTCCCCAAACGGCAAGCGTAACCGTTAATTTCAGGGAGCTTCCCGGCGACACCCTGGCGGATACCGAGGCGCACATAAGACGTGTTGTTAAAAACAAGGATATTGATGTGGAATTTCTCAAGGGTAAGGAGGCGTCCAAGGTTTCCTCCACCGACTCAAAATCCTTTAAAGCCATAGAAAAGCTTGCCCTGCAAATAAGCGACAAAAACATTGTTGCACCGTTCCTTGTTATGGGCGGAACCGACTCCTATCATTACGAGGAAATCTGCGATAATATGTACAGATTTTCGCCCTTCACCATTGACGCATCAATAATGCTTACAACTCACGGTACAGACGAGCGTATTCCCGTTGACCAGCTTACCGTAGGCGTGGAATTTTTCAAGCGATACATAAAGGAAATGAATAAATAATACTCTGTATAAAGACTAAAACCCCCGATTAACGCTAATCGGGGGTTAACTGTTTAACATTAGTTATTCTTCATTAATTATCTGTCTGTAAAAATCTATTGCGCCGTCTATCATTTCATTGCCCGGCTCGTCAAAGGGGAATAACACGCTGTAAACGTGCTGCAGGCTTTTGCCGTTGTATTTTTCGTAGTCCTTAAGCTCGGTGTTTATTCCTTTGCTTTCCAGCAGCTCGGCAGTTTTTAAGGTTTGAGAGTGAGCAAGAGAATCACCGCTGCTGGTAATCAGATATGTAGGCGGAAAATCAGGTGCGTAATCTATGATTTCGTCAAGATTCATATAATTGTATGTATCTTTTTTCCTGTAATCCTCGCCCCAGCAAAGCTTGGTGTAAACGCTTATTGCGCCCTCCTTCATAAAGGGAACAGGGGAGGTGAGGAGCAGTGCGCTGATATCCAAATCTGCGCTGACAGTGCCGAAAACCTCTCTCATTTCGGGGCTTCGCAGTAAAACCGCCGAGTAGGAGGCAAGCATACCGCCGGCGGAGTCGCCTGTCAGCATAATATCCTCGGCGCAGGGATATGCGCTTTTGTTTTCGCTTATCCAGTTAAGTGCCTGCATAACGTCCTGTAACTGCTCTTTAACCGTAACATCGGGCACAAGACGGTAGCTTATGCTGAACACAACAAAGCCTCTGTCAGCCAGTGCACGGCAGTAATATTCGTTTAAATCCTTGGAGCCGTACATCCAACCGCCGCCGTGAATATCAATTATCACAGGCAGTTTTTCATCGGGGGTAAGGCTTTTGGGATAAAATACGTCAAGCCTATGATAAATATTTCCGTCGTCAATATAGGGTATATCCTTTATTGCTTGGGTGTCCGGCGGTGTTTGGTCCTCGTGCTTTTTTGCGTCGCCGTCGGCACAGAAGTACCAAATCATCTCCATCATTTTCATAATGCGGTTTCTCTGTAATTTTTTTGTTGCTTCGTCGGAGTAATCAATGCTGTCCGAGATAACGGTTCCGCCGACGCATACCAGGTCGGCGTCGGTGTCCTTTTGGGGACGTGTAACAATCTCAATGAATACGGTGGCAACGACAGCAATTACCAGCACCGCTATTATAAGTATTTTTAATACAGTCAGCATAGTTTTCTTTGCGTTTTTCTGCTTTTTCTCTTTTACAGGCATAAAAACTTTCCTTTCGGCAATATTACCGTTACCATGGATTTGTTGAGGTTCGGTTGAACTTAATTTCAGTATAGCAAAGGTGTTATTTTATGTCAATAAGCTATAAATGCACAAATTGTTATTTTTTACAAAAAACACCCCGACAGAAAGTTTATCTTCTGTCGGGGTTTGACTATTCGGCTAAATTTTTATAAAAAACATTGTAGATAAAACCGCCTGTAAAGCTTTTCATCATCTGCATATATTCTTCCTTTGAGGTGTGCTCACCGTACAGCATAACCTCATAAATTACTCCCAGCTCCGTAACTCTTACGCCGGAATCGTGAAAGCCGTTTTTTTCATAAAAGGCTTTTCGCCGTTTTCTCTGTTCGTAATTTGCACTGTCGGGATTTACCTCCTCAATGCTTAGAGTCAGCCGTTTTCCTTTAAATCTCCGCTGTATTTCCTTAAGTATTTTACTGCCGTAGCCTTTGCTTCGGCAATCACCGTCAACCGCAAGGTAAAAAACATATACCAAATCCTTATAATATATGTTATATACCAGTCCTGCAAACTGCTCTTTGTCGTAAACGGCAAAAAAGTCGGCGCATTTACTTTTTGAACGGTACTGCAAAAATGCAAAGGGTGCTCTTTCAGCAAGGGGAAAGGCGGAGGAATACAGACGGCGTACAAGTCGCCTTGCAGTCTTTGATTTGTTTATGTCAAGAAATTTTATCATTTACAATTACTCCGATGCTTTGCGCTTTCTTTCGGTTAGGGTGATAATTTTACCGTTAATTGTATTAATGAGCTTGTTATACGGCTTTGCCAAAAGCGCAGTCATTATAACGCATACAGCCAGCACGAAAACAGATTTCAGTGTGTACATAAGATAGGTGTCGGAGGTGATCTTTTCCGCTAAAAATCTGCCCAGCCTTTGAATGTTTATCTGGTCGTGAACAATCATTATGAAAAGCGAATTCAGTCCGAAATAGGACAGCACCTTGCTGACGCCTTTAAATTTTGACAAAACAATGCTTATAAGAACCACGCCTATTGTGCCGGCAAAGGAGCATATAATCATTTCGGGAATGTGAACAAAATCAAGGTTCTTTATATTATTTATAACAGGCTGTCCCATAAAGGCGATTAATACAATCAGCGCCGCACCCATACAGAAGATGGGTATGGTGTTGATAATTTTTTTATTCATTTCAATAAGCAGTCTTAATATTTTTTTGGAATAATATCCTGCCATAATATAAATCATAACAAAAAACGGTCTTATAACGGTTTGACAAAGCAAATGAACCACACGCATTATGCCGGATTCGGGTAAGGACTGTAAAGCCATTGCTATTATCAAAGCACCGGCCATTGAAATACAGCCAATGGCGATATTAAGCACCGCCTTTTTGCTTTTGCCCAAAATATATACGCACAGGAATTTACCGCCTAAAAGCGCAGAGAAAAACCAAAGCACGTTTATGCCCGACATTAAAACCGTTGCCGCAATGTCAACGGCAAAGCTTGTGAAATCAATGCTTTTAAGCAATAAAAATTCAACAAAAAATTCCAACACAAGATAAATTCCGCTGCATACAAAGTAATTTATCAGCAGCTTAAGATTTTTCCTGAAAAAATCATATATGTCTATTTTACTGTTAACCTCTTTAATTACCGCACCTGACAAAAAGAAAAACAGCGGCATAACAAATGTTACAAACACATTGTACAAAGGACTTTGCGCAGGAATAGAGTGTAAAATTACAACGCATATTATTCCTATGCCCTTTGAAATATCAATAGCCTGTATTCTGTTGATTTGCTTTGTTTCTTCCATAAAACCACCGTAAATTACATAAATTTTTTGAGTATTTTGATTTTTCCTTTTGTAACGCTGTTAACCAAAGCCACCGCCTGCTTAAATTCCGCAGTCTTGAAAAATGCCGTAAAGAAAATTATATTTGACAGCACCGCAGTAACAACCAGCCTTACGGCAATGGTTAAAATAAGCGATGAAAATTCAAACTGACAGCAGAAAATGCACAGGGCACAGACAAGGCATACCACAATAACGTAATAAGCTAATTTTAACAGATACTGCTTTAGTCCTTTGTGGAATATTGTCGTAAACAGATTGTGAAAAAGCCAGGGCATACCTACAATCAGCGTACTTAAAATTGTTGATAAAATTATACCGTATAAGCCCCAAAACTGTACCATAATAAGATTCATCACAAGGTTTGCACCTGCGGTTGCCAAAGGACGAAATCTGTCCTGATGCCATATTCCCGCCGAATCCTTGTAGGTGTTAAGCAACGCATTTATCTCTTTTACAAAAAAGTAGATGCAAAAGGCGATTACATAGCCGTAGGTAAGCATATTTTCCTTGCCTGCCCACAGTTCCATAAAGGGTTGGTAAAGCGTTGCAAGACAGCACACGCAAAAGCCTGAAAGCCAGGATATAATAAGGGTAAATTTCTTTAAATCGTTGTAGTTTTTTTCCTCGCTTTCGGTAATTATACTGTTGCCTATTCCGGCGGTGCAGGAGGAAAAAATTATTGACACAAATCCAAAAATGGAGGTCTGTATATAAAAATAGTTTTGATAAACAGCAAGAACGGTAAGTCCCAAAAACGCCGAAATAACTATGGTATCCACGGAGTCAACAATTACCGCACCCACCTTAGAGGTGAAAAGGTCACGTACACGGCGGTTTATTACGGCCACATTTTCCTTTGGCAGAGTGCCCTTCGCCTTGTACTGAGGATACAGGCGGTCAACTATTAATGCCGTAATTATATTTGTTGCGGCTTGTGTAACAAGCATTACGATTATGTACAGATAGTAGTTTTTTGTGGTGAGGAGAATTACTGCCTGTATTCCATACTGTACCGTAACGGTGGCAAGCTGTATTTTTGAATTTATATCGGAGCGCTGATGCGCCGTCAGCAGACTGTTTTTATAGGCAAAAAGCCAGTATGTCAAAACGGTTGCCGCCAAATTCATAAGATACAGAACATATACGTTCATACCCTGGGGAACAGTACCGCTTATGAGCTTTGGTATTAAAGGTGTAATGGCACTGCCGACAACAAGAATAACCAGTCCTATTATGCGGTAATATATTTTGTAAAGCCTCATCAGTGCGCATATTGTGTCGCCGTCATCCTCGGATATGGGCTTGTACATACTGAAAACCATTGCCGAACCGACGCCCAGCTCTGCCAGATTGAGCACCGATAATACGGAGGTGAAAAGACTGTTTAAGCCTAAATACTGCATACCCAGCGTATAAATCATCAGTGTTCGCATTACGAAGGGTATTGCAAGCTTATACACTTTAAGTATTACACCGAAAACTATGTTGCGTGCGGCATTTTTACTTCGCTCTATTTTCATTAATTATCCCTGCTTAAAATAAGTTTTAGTTTATTTATTGCCGTGGTCCTGTTTTCATCAATTATACGATGAGCATTTTGGTACTGCTCGCTTGTGATTTCTGCCGGAAGGGTGTCGTAGCTTTCGACAATTCTTTCGCCCAGCTGAAGATTTTTAAAAAGTCCGTAAAGCCTGCCGGACATATTGTTAAGAGCTCCCTCTCTTCCGAAGGCAAAAAACTGACGTCTGAAAATAACGGAAAATACGCTGGCGTGGAAGGAGTCGGTAAATACGTAATCTGCGTTTTTAATCAGCCTCAAAAAGTCCTCGGGTCCGGCGGTGAAGTATTCCGGATAATTTGCATTGTTAAGGCAAATTAAATCAAGGCCCTTTTCCTTTGCAAAATTCTTTGCACACTGCGCCCTTTCGGGAGATACCGTGCCGAGAAAGAAGGTCAGCACATATCCGCCATTTACGGGAAAATCCGATTTGTCAGCCAAATCGCTCCAAACCTTAGGATTTACCAAAAGCGTCGGGTCGGGCATTACGTCACATTCTCTGCCGGTAAGCTCCTTTACTATTTCCCTTCCGCTTTCTTCACGTACGGATATGTAATTCATACCCTCAAGATAATGCTTTGCCTGCTGAATGTATTTTTCTTCAAGTCTGTCCGTGCCGAAGCTTGCCGCCAGAGAAATTCGCTTTTCCTTCGGCGCAAACTGAAGATAGGATATGCTGTTGCCCTGCTTAAAGGACGGATTCCATACCTGGTCGCTGCCGGCGGCAAAAAAGTCAAATTCCCCGTCGATACCGTCGGGCACGCTTTTACCCTCAATTATTTTCGGATAAATATGCAGATATTCATTGTTGAATTTTTCAAAATTGGCTCTGCGCCCCTCAAGAAGCTCTGCCTTTCTCTGCTTCGTCTGTGCCGAGTCTTTTTTCTTGATTTTACTGTTAAGCGCATCCAGTGCCTTGTTCTTTTTCAGTAAAGCCTTGATTTGCTGTGACGTGCTCTTTTTAAGGTATCTGCCATCTATGTATGCGGTGTCCTCGTATGGTATGTTTGTAATGGTCTGCGCCTCAAATCCCATACTCTCCAGCAGCAGCTCAACGGCTAAATTCTGCAATCTGTTGCCGTAATTAATATTATCGTTGATTGTGATAATACCGATTTTTTTCATATATATTCACCCAAAATAAAACAGATATCCAATATGTTGTATTTTTTATTGTATCACGTTTTTATCTGTATTGCAATTATTAAAAATATAATAAAAAATACTTTACAAACGGAGTTCGCTGTGCTATAATTTAGTAAATTGTAATAATATGAGTAGGTATCTGTATCGGGTACTGCTTAATTTAATTAGGGGTGTTTAACGATGAAAAAGTTAATTTCAGTTGTTTTGTCTTTGATAATGGCTATGTCTGTATGCGCCGCTTGCGTAATACCGGCAATGGCTGCTGATACAGTTCTCAGTCCCAGCGACACAACAAAAAGAACTACCATTAATGTAGAGGTTAACGGTTCTACCTCCGATGACGTAAGCTACGAGAAGGACCCTGAAAACGATAGCGAAATCACCTTCACCTATGACGGCGACGGTAAGCTTATCGGTTGGGAATTCCCCGGTCTTGAGGAAGGCGTAGATTATGAGATTGTTTCTCAGGAAGGCAACTCAATCACCATCAGACTTCTTGATGATATTGAGAATGTTACCGCTAATGCTATTGTTGAGTACAAGGGTACAACCAAGGCTACAACAAAGAAAAGCGACAAATCAAAATCTCCTGCAACAGGTGCTGTAACAGGTTCAGGCCTTGCTGTGGCAGGTGCAGGTGTTGCTATTCTTGCCGCTCTCAAGAAAAAGAGCGATGACGCTGAATAATTAAAGCAAATTATAAAAGGCCCGTAATCCTTTGATTACAGGTCTTTTTTATGTTAAAAATAAATCATACATAATGGGTTGATAACAATGTCGGACAAGAATACCGAAAAAAATGCCAAAAGCAATTCTAATAACAAAAGCAAAAAAACTGCCAAAGTAATACTTATAATTATTGCGGTGCTGATGATAATATTCGGCTCCGTATCCTTCGGAATATATTTATATAATCAGTATAGTGCAGGCGCAGGTGACGACGAGCTTTCAACTGCGGTTACTACGACGCAGGCGGTTTCCGATAATGAGGGAAAAGCGGAAAATCCCATTGATTTTGACGCACTTAAGGAGAAAAACGACGAGATTTACGCATGGATAAAGGTTCCCGGCACAAAGGTTGATTATCCTATCGTTCAAAGCGCCGACAACGACGAATTTTACTTAAAGCACGATGCTCTTACTAAAAAGTGGCAGGCAAACGGTGCAATTTATACCGAGATGTCAAATCATACTGATTTTTATGACCCTATTACCGTAATTTACGGCCATAACGGATACAGTGATTCTATGTTCACAACGCTTCACAAGTTTGAGGACAAGGAATTTTTTGACGAGCACGAATATTTTTATATTTATACACCTGATTCAAAGCTGACCTACCAGATAATCTCGGCGTTCAAATATGATGACAGGCATATAATGAACTCCTTTGATTTTAACGATATTACGGTTTTGGAGAATTTCCAGGCAAATCTGATTAATCCTAAATCAAATAATAAAAATGTCAGGGATAAGCTTGACAAAACCATTACAAGATTGGATAATATAGTAATCTTATCCACCTGTATAACAAACCAAAAGAGCAGCAGATATTTAGTTTGCGGGGTATTAATTAATAATGAAAAAACCGATTGATCCAAATTTAAACAATTTAAGCGACGAGGATTTTTTGCTGAGTGCGGACAAGCTTAAAAACAAGCCGAATTTTTCTTTTGATGATTCTGCTATACTGAAAAAGCCGGATGAGCCTCATTTTAAAGTGACTCAGGCGGACGAGCAGGGATTGACTCACAGTGATTATCATTCGGGTGAACATTCGTCATCAGGCGGTTCTTCATCAAGCCACAGCTCCTCCTCCCAGCACTCGTCCTCGCATCATTCATCATCCTCACATCATCATTCCTCATCATCGCATCATCATTCTTCCTCCTCTCACAGCAGGTCAAAACGACGCAGTTCAAAGAAGAAAAAGATGCCCTTGGCGGCACGTATTATTATTGCTATTGCACTGATTTTACTGTTGATAATTCTCATTGTGGGCGGAACCTTCTTCATTCTTCAGCAGACCGGTAAGAAGGACCTGCAGACCTCTGTCACTGAGGAGGTGCCGTATCAGGAAACAATAGAGTATAAAGGGCATACCTACGTATTTGATAAGGATGTTGTGTCCATGGCATTTTTGGGCATTGACCAGCGAGATTTGGACCAATCCTCAAAAAATCAGTTTGTGGGTGCCGCCGACGCAGATATTGTTCTTGCTATTGATACCAAGGACGCAACGGCAAAGGTTATTGCCATTCCCCGTGATACTATTGTTGATGTTGATACTTACAGTAAAAGCGGTGTGTTCCTAAGCACCCAAAAGATGCAGTTGTGTCTTGCCTACGCTTACGGAGACGGAAAAGCCAAAAGCTGTACCAATGTTACAAATTCAATCAGCCGTATATTGTACAATGTGCCCATTGATAAATATTTTGCCCTTGACTTAAACGGAATTGCTCCGCTGAACGACGCTATCGGCGGTGTTACTGTGGAATCACTGTACGATTTCAATACAAGCGTGCTTAATGTAAAAAAGGGTGAAACCGTTACCCTTAAAGGCGATATGGCGGAGGCCTATGTCCGTACGAGAAGCCTTGACGATATTAACGCATCCCTTAACCGTACCGACAGGCAGGTTCAGTATGTTAAGGCGTATGTTTCTCAGGCAGTACCTGCGGTTGTAAAGGATTTTGGCGTAGTGTCCGACCTTTATAATACCGCCTCCGAATACAGCCAGACAAATATTTCCGTCAATAACGTAACATATCTTGCCTCCCTTCTTCTTTCAAAGGGTGTTACAGGATTTGATACATATAAAATTGAGGGCGAAATGAAAGAGGCTAAGATAACAGATTTTCCCGACGCAGTTCACGCTGAATTTTATCCCGACGAGGATAAGCTTATGGAAACCGTCCTTGAGGTTTACTATGACAGAATAGATTAATAAATAAATTATTTGACAAACACCTGATTTCTGCAAAGGAAATCGGGTGTTTTTTTACGCCATTTTAACTGTATTTTATATAAAACCAAACGGAAATTTAATATATAGGCTTTACAATGCTCTTGTATCGCAAAAGCGATATATAATATGATTGTTTAAGAAAGGAGTAAAAAAATGACAAAGATAAAAAAGGCAATCATCTCAATTATGGCAGCATCAGTTGCAATCACAGCAGTGCTTGCAGGCTGCAGCACATCAAAAAAAGACAGCAGTACAGACGATAATCAAGCACAGGCTATTACAGGAAGCATTACAGTAGTATCCCGTGAGGAAGGCTCGGGCACCCGTGATGCGTTTACCGAATTAATGGGTATTATTGATGAAAATGACAATGATATGACTGTGCAAACTGCAGAATTTACCAATTCAACCTCAGTTATGATGTCAACAGTACAAGGCAACGAAAAAGCAATAGGCTACGTATCTCTCGGCTCACTGTCAGATACCGTTAAAGCCGTATCGCTTGATGGAGTTGAGCCGTCAGTATCTACTGTAAAGGACGGCACCTATAAGCTTCAAAGACCGTTTAATATTGCTTACATAGATTCGTCGCTTTCTGACATTGCCAAGGATTTCATAGCATATATTATGAGCACCCAGGGGCAGGCGATTATAGATAAGGAAGGCTATATCAGTATAGAAAGCACTGCCGAATATCAGCCTTCATCACTTTCGGGCACTGTAACCTTGGCAGGCTCAACATCTGTTGCACCGGTTATGAATGTTATTGCAGACGAGTACAAAAAGCTTAATCCGCAGGTTAAGATAGAAATTCAGGAATCCGGTTCATCAGCAGGAATACAGTCGGCTATAAGCGGTGCAGTAGATATTGCAATGTCTTCAAGAGAGCTTAAAGAGGACGAGGCAAAAACACTTAAAGCAGAAAAAATTGCATTGGACGGCATTGCTGTAATTGTAAACAATAATAACAGCATTTCTAATCTTACATCAAATCAAGTTAAGTCAATTTATACAGGTGAAATCACTGCTTGGGATGAATTGAAATGACAAAAAAATTAACTGAAACCGCTATGCGCATATTATTTTTGATTTGTGCGTCAGTGTCGGTAATAGCGGTTGTGCTGATTTGCAGATTTATATTTGTAAATTCGGTTCCGGCAATATCGCAAATAGGATTAGGTAATTTTATTTTTGGCAGAGAATGGCGTCCGAGACAGAATATGTATGGAATTTTTCCTATGATAACAGCAAGCGTGTATGTTACGGCGGGTGCTGTTATCGTAGGCGTTCCTACGGGATTGCTTACTGCGATATTTCTGTCATTTTATTGTCCGAAAAAGCTTTACAAAATATTAAAGCCGATGATTAACCTATTGGCATCTGTGCCTTCTGTTGTTTACGGATTTTTCTGTCTTATGGTAGTCGTTCCGGTAATGCAACGGCTTACGGATACAAGCGGTAAGGGGATAATTACAGCGTCAATTTTGTTAGGCATAATGATACTGCCTACTATAATAAACACTGCTGAAACATCTCTTAAATCCGTACCGTCACAATATTTTGAAGGTGCCCTTGCTTTAGGAGCAACCAAAGAACGATGTATATTTAAAACCGTATTACCGGCGGCTTCATCAGGAATTTTGTGCGGTGTAATTTTAGGTATAGGCAGAGCCATAGGCGAAACAATGGCTGTTGTTATGATTGCAGGCAATCAGCCGGTACTGCCGGACAGTATTACGTCAGGGGTAAGAACATTAACAGGTAATATTGTACTTGAAATGGCGTATGCGGCAGGATTGCACAGGCAGGCTTTAATAGCGACGGCGGCCGTTTTGTTTGTGTTTATACTTATTATCAATTTATGCTTTACAGCGTTGGCAGGATTAAGGAGGAATAAGCAATGAAACGGCTGAAAAAAATTGTTTGTTATCCTGCCGCTTTTTTTGCCCGTTTATGTGTGTATGCTGCTGCGGTTGTTACGGCATGCGTAATTGTATTTGTTATAGCGTACATTCTGATAAAGGGGATACCTAATTTAACGCCGGAGCTGTTTTCTCTAAAGCATACTGCACAGAATCATTCTATGCTCCCCTCAATATTAAATACATTATATATTACATATATTACCCTTTTGATAGCTGTTCCGATAGGCGTTTTTTCAGCGATATATTTGGTGGAGTATTCAAAAAAAGGCAGTAAATTTGTTAAGATTATAAGAATTACAAACGAAACGCTTGCAGGAATACCGTCAATTGTATATGGATTATTTGGTTTTTTGGCATTTGTTATTGCGAGAGAGTGGGGCTATTCACTTAAAGCGGGAGTAATTACCCTGGCAATTATGGTATTGCCTGTTATAATTCGCACAACAGAGGAAGCATTAATGTCTGTACCTATATCCTACCGTGAAGGCTCATTCGGTTTGGGTGCCGGTAAGCTAAGAACAATATTTAAAATAATTTTGCCCTGTGCAGCTCCGGGAATTCTGTCCGGCGTTATTTTGGCAACAGGCAGAATTGTCGGCGAAACAGCGGCACTTATCTATACGGCAGGAACAGTTCCCGATGCTGCCGAAAGTTTAAATTCGTCCGGCAGAACTCTGTCGGTGCACTTGTACTGCCTTTTGTCAGAGGGATTATTTACGGACCAGGCATACGCCACCGCAGTTGTTTTGCTTGCAGTTGTGTTGGTTATAAACGCTCTGTCAAATATGATTGTAAAAAGGATGTCAAAATGAGTAAAAGTAAATATGAAATAAAAAATCTTGAATTATATTACGGCAGCTTCAAGGCTATTAAGGGCATAAATATGAGTATTGAGGAAAACGGCATAACAGCCTTTATCGGACCCTCCGGATGCGGTAAATCAACGGTTATTAAGACTCTTAACCGTATGAATGACCTTGTTGACGACTGTAAAATTACCGGACAGGTTTTGTTGGACGGTGTGGATATTTACAAAGATATAGATGTGAATGTTCTTCGCAAACGAGCCGGTATGGTATTTCAAAAACCAAACCCTTTCCCAATGAGTATTTATGATAATATCGCCTATGGTCCCAGAACGCACGGTGTAAAAAAGAGAGGTCAGCTTGATGAAATTGTGGAAAAAACACTGCGCAAGGCCGCATTGTGGGATGAGGTTTCGGATAAATTGAAAAAGAACGCCCTCACTCTGTCGGGCGGACAACAGCAAAGGCTGTGTATTGCACGTGCTCTTGCCGTAAATCCGGAGGTTTTGCTTATGGATGAGCCAACCTCTGCGTTGGATCCAATATCAACATCAAAAATAGAGGACTTGGTTTTGGAGCTTAAAGAGAACTACACAGTTATTATTGTTACTCATTCAATGCAGCAGGCGGCAAGAATTTCTGATAAAACAGCATTCTTTTTGTTAGGCGAGGTTGTTGAAATGGGCAGTACGAAGGATATTTTTTCGCACCCGGACGACCCGCGCACAAGCGATTACATTAATGGAAAATTCGGATAAAAGCATAAAAAATAAACCCCAAAAGGTTGGGGTTTATAGCATATATTTTACTTTGTAAAAATATTTACGCTGATTACGGCAATGCCGAGAATTAACAGGATAACGCCGGTGGCACGGTTAAGAGCTTTCGGCGAGGCTTTGTTGGCGAATTTCGCCGCAATGCGTGCCCAAATCAGCGTGAACACAACGCACAGTAAAAGCGTTGTAATATCGGGCATACCGCCCATTGCAAAGTGACTGACAGAGCCGGTAAGGGCCGTAAAGGTCATAATGAATACGCTGGTTCCTACGGCGGTTTTCAGCTCGTAGCCTAAAACTGTTGTGAGGATTAACAGCATCATCATTCCGCCGCCTGCGCCTACGAAGCCGCATATAAATCCGATTACCGTTCCGCAGACCACGGACTGAATAATTCTTTTCTTTTTGCTGACGCTGTTCATTTTTTCCTTTGTGGTCATAACAGGCTTTACAATGAATTTTATTCCTAAAAACATTGTCATAAACATTGAAAAATTGCCCATTGTGGTGTTT
The DNA here is from genome assembly GCA_051881275.1 of Eubacterium sp. Taxonomy (GTDB): domain Bacteria; phylum Bacillota; class Clostridia; order Oscillospirales; family Acutalibacteraceae; genus Eubacterium_R. The sequence continues at coordinate 35,808 of JBJEPO010000130.1, forward strand.
GGAACAAGCTTTGCAATGTAGCTGCCCACCAACGTAAACAAAAGAACAAAAATCATCATTATAACGCCGTTTTTTACGTCAATATTTTTATTCTTTTTGTAGGTGTAAGCACTGATCGCACTGGCGAGAACATCACTTGCCAGGGCAATTCCCACCGCCTCATAAGCCGGCATGCCTAAAAATGTAATAAGCATAGGACTTATTACTGCGGCGGCGCTCATTCCGGCAAATCCCGTGCCTAAGCCTGCGCCCATACCGGCAAGAAAACAAATTATAATTTTTAAAATCATATTACAAGGGTCATCTCTTTTATAAGTATATAAATGACATTTTAGCCATTTGTCTTATAAATGTCAATATTTATAGTTAAACATTAATATTTATTTAAAAAATGCCTCTGCTGAGTACAGAGGCGTTTATAATTAAAGATTTGTACTGTAAATTCCCGTTAACTGCTGAACACCCAGAGAAACGGCGGTTATTGCAACCCAGCAGCAAAAGCCGAGAGCAATGGGCTTTCCGCCTTTTTTAACAAGATTTACAATATTTGTGTTAAGACCTATTGCGCACATCGCCATTGCAATGAAGAATTTTGCCAGCCATTTTGCCGCACCCACAAAGGCTTCGTTATAAAATACGGTAAAGCTGCTTTCAGGCAGTGCGCCGATAATTGTTGTTATAACGGAGGCGGCGATGAAATACAGAATGAAAAAGGGGAAAATGCTTTTAAAGGATACCTTTGCCCCCTCACCTCCGGATTTTTTTGCCCTTCTTGTTCTGATGAAGGCCAGCACAAGAGTAATTGGTATAATGGCGAGAGTTCTCGTAAGCTTTACGGTTACTGCAGAGGAAAGTATGCCGGTTGTGCCGTAAATTCCCTCGGCGGTTGAAGCGGCGGCGGTTACTGAGGAGGTATCGTTTACTGCCGTACCTGCAAATATGGCAAATCCCTCACTGCCCAAGCCGATTTTATATCCCAGCGTGGGGAAAATAAGCGCCGCTATTACATTGAAAAGAAAAATTACGGAAATTGACTGCGCCACTTCCTCGTCGTCGGCGTCAATTACCGGCGCTGTGGCGGCTATTGCCGAGCCTCCGCAGATTGAGGAGCCGACGCCCACAAGACAGGCAACCTTTTTGTCAATTTTCATTACCTTCATCAGTATCATTGCAACTATAAGCGAAATAAGAATAGTGCAAATAATTACAGGCAGGCTCTGTGCGCCGACCTTTGCGATTGTACCTAAATTAAGGCTGAAGCCCAAAATAATTACCGCCCATTGCAGAATTTTTTTGGAGGTAAAGGTAATTCCGCTTTTCATCATATCGCTTACGGCAAATTTCGGCGCAATAAGGGTTATAATCATACCGATAAGTATGGCGAAAACCGGTGCGCCGATAACGTCAAAGCTGAAGGAGCCTATTTGAATTTCAGCCAGCAAAGTTGCCGCCGCCGCAATCAGCACGCAGACGGCTATGCCGGGAAGATTGTTTTTTAACTGTTTCATATTTTCATCTCTTTATTAAAATTTATATAACTATTATACACAAAAAATCGGTGAAAACAATATGATTTCACCGATTTTATTATTATTCCGAAAGCAACATTCTGTCGTTGTCAAGCTCCTCGCCGGAATTAACCTTGAATTTAGCAAGCAGATCGGCAGTTGTAAGATTCTTTTTCTCCTCACCGCTGACATCGTAAATAATCTTGCCGTCGTTCATCATAACAAGGCGGTTGCCTATGTTAATGGCGTCCTTCATATTATGGGTAATCATAATTGTTGTAAGATTGTCTTTGTTTACAATTTTTTCGGTAAGGGAAAGAACCTTGTGAGCCGTTTTCGGGTCAAGGGCGGCAGTGTGCTCGTCAAGCAGAAGAAGCTTTGGCTTATTCATAGTTGCCATAAGCAAGGTGATAGCCTGACGCTGACCGCCGGATAAAAGTCCCACCTTTGAGGTAAGCCTTGTTTCAAGTCCTAAATCAAGCTCTTTAAGAATTTGTGCATAATGCTCCTTTTCCTTGCGTGTTACACCGAAGGCAAGTCCTCTTGCTTTGCCTCGTCTTGCGGCAAGGGCAAGGTTTTCAACTATCTGCATATCGGCGGCAGTACCGTTCATCGGGTCCTGGAAAACTCTGCCGATATATTTTGCTCTTTTGTGCTCCGGAAGCTTTGTAACGTCAACGCCGTCAATAATAATTGAACCGCAGTCAACGGGATATACACCTGCAACCATATTGAGCATTGTGGATTTTCCGGCGCCGTTACCGCCGATAACCGTTACGAAATCACCCTCGTTAAGAACAAGGTCAACACCGTTTAACGCTTTTTTCTCATTTACAGTACCTGGGTTGAAGGTTTTGTGAACATTTTTAATCTCAAGCATATTCTTAAACCTCCTTTGCTTTCAGACGCTTATTGGCAATTTTTGATTTCCAGTAGGGTGCGCCCAGGAACAGTGCAACAACGATTGCCGAAAACAGTTTAAGGTCGTTTGCGTCAAGTCCTAATTTAAGTACAAGGGCAATTACTATGTAATAGATAACGCTTCCGAATACTGCGGCAAGCAATTTGAGGGCAAAGTTTTTGAAAATTTTGCCGAAAATAACCTCGCCGATAATAACTGCGGCAAGACCGATTACGATAGCGCCTCTGCCCATATTGATATCTGCGCTTCCGCTGAACTGTGCAAGAAGTCCGCCGGAAATTGCAACAAGTCCGTTTGAAATAACGAGACCTATAATTTTTCTTGTATCTGTGTTGATACCGTTGGCTCTTGCCATATTCTGGTTTGAACCTGTGGCACGGATTGAATGACCCATCTCTGTGCCGAAGAACCAGTAAAGCACGGCAATTATTACTACTACGAATATACCGGCTACAAGTATGGTACGCCAAATTTGGAGCATATTTGACGATACGATAAGGTCAAAATTACGCCAGCTTATTGTAACATTTGCACGTCCGCTCATAATACGAAGATTGATTGAGTACAACGCAAGCTGTGTCAGAATACCTGCCAGAATAGCCGGTATGCCGAATTTTGTATGAAGTATGCCGGTGGCAAGACCTGCAAGACAGCCGGCAATAAATGCTATCAGCAAAGCGATATAAATATTTGTTCCGTTTGTTGTAAGCACAACGAGAACGGCGCCGCCGGTGCCCAGTGTGCCGTCAACGGTAAGGTCCGCAAGGTCAAGAATTTTGTATGTGATGTAAACGCCTATCGCCATAATGCCCCAAATCATACCCTGGGCAATAGGAGAAGGCAGGGATTGCAAAAATTCTAACATAAGTATAAATTCTCCTAAGCAACAAAAAAGCGATAAGGATAAATTTCTTATCGCTTTTTATTTTGTTTTAGTTTGTTATTTTTATTCAGCAGTCATATCAATGGCTTCATATTCGTTGGGGATTGTGATGCCAAGCTTTTCTGCTCTGTCAGCAACATATTTCTTTGTAAGGTCTTTTGCGTACTGAATTTCCATATCGCCGGGGTTCTTGCCGTTTACAAGAATGTCATAAGCCATTTCGCCGGCAGCCTCGCCGATGCTGTAATAGCTGATTGAAAGTGTAGCGATACCGCAGCCCTTGCAGATACCCTCTTCACCTGCGATTACAGGAACCTTTGCAGGCTCAAGGATGTTGTTGATAGCCTCTGTGTTGGAAGCGGCGGTGTTATCGGTAGGAATGAATACTACATCGCACTTGTCGGTAACAATCTGCTGTGTAACAGCGGATACGTCGTTTGTGTCAACGAAGGTGTATTCCTTGCTTGTCATACCGAGAGCCTTAATTTCCTCAGAGATAACGGTTGCCTGATACTTTGAGTTTGTTTCAGCAGAGCAGTAAAGGATACCTACTGTCTTTGCGTCGGGAACAAGCTCTTTAATCATAGCTGCCTGGTCCTCTAAAGGAGCAAGGTCAGATGTACCTGTTACGTTAAAGCCTGTTTTACCTGTCCAGTCTTTAATGCCAAGACCTGTTGCGTAGTCTGTGATAGATGTAGCAACAATCGGAATGTCGGCAGTAGCCTGAGATGCGGTAGCCATAGCATCTGTTGCGTTAGCCATAATCAAGTCAACCTGGTCTGCTACGAACTTGGAGTTAATAGTAGTACAGTTTGTCTTTTCGCCTGATGCGTTCTGCTCGTCAAACTCAAATGTAATGCCGTTTTCTTCGCCGAGAGCAGTAAGCTTGTCCTTAAAGCCCTTTGTTGCCTCGTCAAGAGCCGGATGCTGAACCAGCTGGCAGATACCTATTTTGTATGATGCCTTTGCAGCTGCAGATGTAGCGTCGGCTTCATTGGTGTCTGTGTTACCTGAACATCCTGCAAATACAGATGCTACCAATGCACCTGAAAGTGCAACCGCAGCAATCTTTTTGATTACCTTTTTCATAATATTTTACCTCACTTTAAATTAATAAAGAATTATCGTGAATTCAGTTTAACACATAAAAGCGTTAAAATCAACTGTTATTTTATATAATATTATTTGGATTTTTTTGTGAAAATACACTAAACACCTTCGGCACGGTCAATATTTTCCCTTATTACCATACAGGTGTGCGCCATCTGCTCCTTCTCCTTATCGTTTAACGGCAGTTCAATAATATCCTCAATGCCGTTTCTGCCGATAACGCAGGGAACACCGCAGGCTACGCCGTCAAAGCCGTACTCGCCCTGAAGATAAACGGAGGCTGGAATAACCCTTTTTTCATCGTGGAAAATTGCCTTGCAAATATCTGCACAGGCGGCGCCTATGCCAAATTCGGTAGAGCCTTTGCCGTTGATTATATCATATCCTATATAACGTGTTCTTTCAAGCACGGTTTCCTCGGTAAGCCTTCCGTATTTTTCCGGCTTTTGCTGTTGAAGCTCCTTGTAATTCTGTCCGCCGATTGTGAGAGTAGAAAAGGGGACGAAGGCACTGTCGCCGTGCTCGCCCACAGCGCAGGCTGTAACGCTTTTTCTGTCAACCGAGGCAAGCTCCGACACTGTTCTTTTAAGCCTTGCGGTGTCAAGACTTGTGCCGGTGGAAAAGCATCTTTCCCTGGGCATACCCAGGTGTGCTCTCACATAGTTTCCCATTATATCCGCAGGGTTGGTAACGGATATTATTATTCCCTTGTAGTTAACAGGCTTAAGGTTTTCAACAACGTCTTTAATCATAACGATGGAATCGTCAAGAACGTCAAGACGTGTTTGTCCGGGCTTTCTGGGCATACCCACCGAAATAAATATTATGTCGGCGTCGGCACATTCCTCATATCCGCCTACTTTAATTTTTGTTGTTGAGCCTAAAAACAGGCAGGCGTCTGCCACGTCATAGCAGTTTGCCTGTGCCTTCGGCATATCCTTATCTATAAATACAATTTCATCGGCGGTGCCCTGAAAGCAAAGTGCCATTGCTATATGCGAGCCGACATGGCCTGCGCCGATTATTACAACCTTTCTTTTTTGCATTTTAATGTCCTTTTAATTATTTTCCTTAATCTATTATATGATGCTCAGGGCAGATATAGCTTATTTTTTAAAGCGGTAGCCCTTGCCCCAAATTGTGTGAATATAGTCTGAATTTTTGTCGGCGGCAAAAAGCTTGTCCCTTATTCTGTTTACGTGGACGGTAACCGTAGAGGTTTCGCCCATGGAATCGTACTGCCATATTTTTTCAAAAAGCTCCTCCTTGCCGAAAACAGTGTCGGGATTTTCCGCAAGACAGGCAAGCAGGTCAAATTCCTTGTTGGTAAACACAATTTCGTTGTCGTTTACAAATACCCGTCGTGAATTTTTGTCAATTTTAAGATTGTCAATGCTGATTACGGAGGCGGCTTCGGCAGGGGAGCCGGTAAGACGCTCATACCTGCTGATGTGGGCAATAACTCTTGCCACAAGCTCCGACGGACTGAAGGGCTTTACAATATAGTCGTCGGCACCGAAGCCAAGTCCCTTTATTTTGTCAAAATCGTCCTTTTTTGCACTTACAATTATAATGGGAGTGTTGTCGTTTTCTCTAACCCTACGGCATATTTCAAGGCCGTCAACCTTTGGCAGCATAATGTCAAGAATCATCAGGTTAAAGCCGCCCTTGAGGGCAAGCTCCAGTCCCTCGGCACCGTCCGAAGCGGTTACCGCTTCAAAGCCGTTTGCCTCAAGATAATCCTTTTCAAGATGAAGTATATTTTCGTCATCTTCAACAATCAGTATTTTTTTCTTCATCTAAATCGCTCCTCTTATTAAGTGAAATGTATATTGTCAAGCCTTCGCCCTCTTTGCCCATTGCCCAAATATGACCGCCGTGAAGCTCAACAATTTGCTTGCAGACGAAAAGACCTATTCCGGAGCCTTCGCCGGATTTGCTCCTTGCCTTGTCGGCACGGTAAAAGCTGTCAAAAATTCTGTTGAGATTTTTTACGTCAACGCCCATTCCGTTGTCCGATATGCTGATTATAACAGATTTTTCATAATTTTCAACGGATAGCTTTACTTCGCCCTTAATGTCCTTTTTTGTGTACTTTACCGAGTTTGACACTATGTTTCGTATAACCCTTGCAAAACGGTCTGCATCCAAATCAACCATTACGTCGCCGTCGCAGTTGTCGGTAAAGGTAAAGTCAAAATCCTGCTGTTCAAGCTCAAGGCTGATGTCCTCGGCGCAGTCACGCAGAAATGCGTTAAGATTTGTGGGCTGTGCGTCAAGCTCAACCTGTCCCAGCTCCAGCTTTGATACGGTCAGCAGGTGGTCCAGCATTTTTTCCGTATCATTGGTGGCGGAATATATGGTTTGCAGGTATCTCTGCTGCTTTTCCGGGGTGTCGGCTATGCCGTCCATAAGTCCCTCAACATATCCCTTAACCGATGTCAGCGGAGTTCTTAAATCGTGGGCAATGCCGGCAATCATCTCTTTACGGGACTGCTCCATTCGGTTTTGCTCCTCAAGCGAGTTTTTTAACTGCCGTGACATTTTGTTAAAGGAGTCAACTGTCTGTCCTATTTCATTTGTGCTCTTGTAGTCAATAACGTAATCAAGATTACCGTTTGCAATTTCGTCCGCACCCTCAGCCAGCTTTTGCAGAGGCTTGCTGATAGTCCGGGAGGTTATGAAGGACAGTGCGATGATTGATATTATAAACAACGCAACAATTATAATTATAAGAAGTCCCGTTTTGCCGAAAAGCAGTGAGCCTACGTCCTGGGGACTGTACTTTTTTGATGCGTCGTTTACCGTGTAATCCTCGTTGGCGATTATAACCACATATTTTTCCTTGTCGGCGTTGGCGTGGCTGACAATAACTATGCCCTTTTCGCCGAAGTAATTAATATTTTCACTGAAATCTATGGGCACTATGTTGTTTGCCTTTTCTATAACGCTCTCTTTTTTTGCGGTTGAATAAAAGGTTTTTCCGTTTTGCTCAATGTAAATTACCGAGCCTAATTCCTCCAGAGGAGATACAAATTCCTCAATGCTTTTGATTTTTTTACTGTCGCTGTCGTCGGATATAAGCTCGTTTGATATGGAGGACATTGTTTGGCTCCACTGGATTTGGTTAAGGGTGGAATATGTATTTGTGGTTACGGAGGAAAAATTAAAATAAGACGCAATGGTGCTTAAAAAAATTGAACTGAAAATAATAAGAATTACCAGCGGAATAGCAATTGCCGCCACGGTTGACAATGTAATTCTTGTGGTTATTTTAAAGTTTTTATAGCTTCGTTTTTTTGCTTTTTTCTTCTGCTTCATATTATTGACCGGTCCGTATTTTCTGACGTTTAAAATCGTTCACTGCTCTATTCTATAACAAAACGGACTATTTTACAAGTCAATAATGTGTATAACCAATATATAAATATAAATAGAAAATAAATAATAGATAAAATTTACTAATTTTGTTGACTATTTTTTATTTATGTTGTATTATTTACTCGGTATGTTAATTCTTTGTTAATATGCTGTTATGTATTCAAAAGGGGTGTGATTTTACGGCTATCTCAACTTTTAAAAGATATGAGCGAAAGTATCTTATAAAAAAAGATAAACTTGAAGAAATTATGCCGACCCTGCTTGAATATATGGAGCTGGACCCGTTCTGCCTTAACGGAAATGAATACAGGATTTACAGCATTTACTATGATACCGTAAATCACGACATTATCCGTCAAAACTCATCAAAGCCGGTTTATAAGGAAAAGATGAGAATACGCTCCTACTATGACCGCAAGGACCCGGAGGACAAGGTCTTTATGGAAATCAAGAAAAAGAGCGAGGGCGTGGGCAACAAGCGCAGAATTAAAATCAAGCTTAAAGAGATTGAGCCTTTTGTTAACAAAGGTATTCTGCCCGAAACAAAGGATTATCTGTCCGCACAGGTTGCCAAGGAGTTACAGTATTTTCTTAAAATGAACAAGGTTGCTCCGGCGCTGTATGTTCAGTATGACCGTCTGGCGCTTTTCGGCAAGGAGGACAAAAATTTCCGTATGACGTTTGACAGGAATGTACATACAAGAAGGTCAAATTTCGTTTTCGGCGAAAGCGATGAGGATGAGCTTCTGCTTCCCGATGACGTTTATATTATGGAAATTAAAATACTCGGCTCGATGCCCTTGTGGCTTACAAGACTGCTGAGTGAAAACAATTTGTTCAGCCACGGATTTTCAAAATACGGCGTTAAGTACAAGCGTGACGCTCAGGAGCATAATCTTGAATATTATGTGACCGACGCCAACGGAAACCGGGTTGATTTTGACTACTTTCTTGATTAGGGTACCCTAAATATTATGACGGAGGAATTTATTAATGGAAGATTTTATGTATGCGCTAACTAGCGGAGATTATGCGTCACAGCTTTCAATAAAAAGCGTTATTGAGGTTGTGCTTTCCGCTTCAATAATAGGACTTGTAATAAGTCTTGTTTATCTGTTCACACATAAGAAAGAGGGATATTCACAGGCGTTCTGTGTATCACTTATATTGCTTGCACCCATTGTTGGCATGGTAATTCTTGTAATCGGCAACAATGTGGCGACAGCCTTCAGCCTTGCAGGTGCATTTGCTCTTGTAAGATTTAGAAGTGCGCCCGGCGACCCGAAGGACATTGCTTTTGTATTTTTAAGCGTAACCATGGGTCTTACCTGCGGTTTGGGCTACGCTCTTTATGCGGCGGTTGCGGCACTTATTCTTTGTGTAATTATCGTTTTGCTTCATATTACAAAGTATGCAGGCAAAAAGGGCAGTACATACGAGCTTAAAATTACCGTTCCCGAAACCCTTAACTATGCAGGCGCATTTGACGAAACCCTTAAAAAATATACGAAAAATTACCGTATGGTAAGAGTTAAGAGCGTTGATTTCGGCGCATTGTTTGAAATCAGTTACAGCGTTACACTTAAAGATGACTCAAATATCCGTCAGATGATGGACGATTTAAGAGCACTTAACGGCAATCTTAAAATTATGCTTTCCACGGAAGCCACTGCCGTAAGAAGCTTTCATTTCCAATAATATTTTCCCCTATGCAAACAGGAATGCCCCTATTATACGGCATTCCTTTTCGCAATTATTAGGACTGAAAAATTACTACAATTTGACGAAAATTTACATTAACCTACAAAATATAGGCTTTCTTACTCAACAGGGAGGACTCTATGAAATCTATTAAAAAAATAATTGCCGTATTTACTGCGGTTTCGGTAATGGCGTGTTGCTTTGCAGGCTGTTCGGGAAAGGCTGAGCCGACGGCTGATACTACAGTCTCAACCACTGCCTCAACTACTCAGCAGGTTGTTTCTGCGGTTGATGTAAGCAAAAGCGCAGAGCAGGAAATTATATCCTTTACCGGTACTGACAAGGACGGTAATACCCTTAACCTTGTGCCTGTTTTTGACAAGGACGGCAAGACCGTTATTGCAGGCTACATAACCTCCGTTACAAACAAGGCAAAGCAACTGCTCAATGCAAATCAGTACAAGCTTTTAAACTGCGTTGTTGGTGCGTCTTCCGCTGACGGAAAGATTGTTCTTGACACGGATAAGGACAAAAACCTTGTACAGATAGAGGCATATTCCGACATGCAGGGCAATCTCGTGTGTATGAAGGACACCAAGGACCTTAACAAAAACAAGAATACCGCCGAATTTATTAAAATTATGTCGGGTATTGACAGTAACAAGGTCAAGATATATATGGCATACACCACTGCCGACAAGCAATATCAAGCCGTTACAATTTCTTCGGAAAATAATAAGCTTTATATGACCGACAACGGCAAAAAGACAGAGGTTAAGCTTGTTAACGCCCTTAACACCGCCGCTTCAAAAACGGTGTCAAAGGACGCAAACGATAACAAAAAGAAATCAAAAACAACTACTACCAAAACAAGCACAACCAAAAAGACATCAACAACCGCACCTGCCAAAAGCTATATTAACATTAAGCTTTTGAAAAACAGAGCGGCTGAATGTAACTCACCAAATGTTACTCTCAGCACAGGAAAGGTTGTTATTACAAAAGGCGGAAATTATAAAATCACCTCCTCCACAGACAGCTGGCACGGACAGATTGAGCTAAGGCTTAAAAATACGGAAAGTGCCGAGCTGAGATTTGAGGATGTAAAGATTTCCAACGATTCGGAAAACATTATCAGAATTATTGATACAAGCATCACCAGCGACAGAAGCTTTATTGAGGCAGAGGCTATGGCAGGAACAGCCGCAGACGACGCTATCAAAGAGGTTGCGGATAACGACAAGGCTCCTAATGTAGATATATCATTCCCCACAGGTACAAAAAGCACCTTTGAAACCTCAGCAAACAGCTACACAGGTGTTATCTATAACGAATCAAAGCTTACATTAAAGGGTAACGGCAGTGCATCAATAAATTCTACAAGAAACGCCAACAACTGTATATGCTCCACCAAGAGCATTACCGTTAAAAATGTAAGACTTACTCTTACAACAGCGCAAAACGGCTCAACCGCAAATCTTGCGGAATCAACAGGTTCTGCAAAGGGAATTTACTCTTACAGCAAGGTTATTATGGAAAGCGGAAGTCTTAATATAAAATCAAACGGCGACGCAATCAGATGCGATTCATTTACGTCAAAGGGCGGTACAACAACTCTTAATTCTTCCGCCTGCGACGGTATTGACGCCGATGACGCCATTGTTCTTTCCGGCGGAACGGTTAAATCCATTGCTTTGCAGAAGTCCTGCTTTAAGGTAAGACGAGTTAACAATACCGAAAAAGGCACCGGAAAGGGTGTCCGTCCCGGAAAAGGCGACACCTTTAAAATCACAAAGGGCACTGTAATCGGCGAAAGCAAGAAAATTACCACCGTGCAGAAGGCGTCAACCCAGGCAAGCATAACCTGCAAGGCGCAGAAGGCAGGCAAGGGAACAGCCGCCGCAGCAGAGGAAAGCAAGGTTCCCGTTAAGTTCAACATCAGCGGACTTAAAAAATCGGAAAACGAATGTATAAAATTCCTTTATTCCTCATCAAGCGTTACCTCCGGAAAGGCTTATACCGTTACCGGCGGTAAGGACCCGGGCACTGTAAAGTGGAGCGGTAAAGTAGGAACAGCGGAAATTACATCGTCAAACACTAAGTAAAAAGGCAGGAGGATATGTTTATGAAAAAGAAGTTCAAAGGCATAATTGCCGCGTTTGTTGCGCTGGTAATTGTTGTTACAACAATCTGTATCAGCCCCATTACAGCGCAGGCAATCAGCACTCCTCAGGATTTGGAGAGCACCGCCGTTCAGTTTTGGGCCGATCCGGAAAACTGTGTGACCGAAAATGATTTGGCGTCATACACCGCCGGTACAAAAACTGCAATGACAGGTGCGGTAGGTGTTTTCGCCCGCAGTACATCATCAACAAACTACTATCTGTTTTTGCCCTCAGATGCGGATTGTACCAATCTTAAGGTTTGGTTTAACGCATCAAGCGCCACCGTTGACGGAACAGAGGTAATTAACGGACAGAAAACCGACGTATTTTCTGCCATCAACGCCGGCGGAATATCTCAGACCTACAGTATTGCTCTTGATTCAAAAACATACAGTGTTACCGCTATGAAATCAGGCGAGGTAGGCGCAGTATATATTGATACAAGCACCGGCTCTATGAAATCCGTTAACACCTCTGAGGACAAGAGCGCTTACGAAACCGGTACTATTATGGTAATTGACTCTGACGGTACCATTAACTATAACGGCGCCCTTGAAAAGATTAACGGACGCGGTAACGGCACCTGGTCAACTACCAATACAAAAAATCCATACAATATTAAATTGGGCGTTTCAACAAGTCTTTTGGGATTGCCGAAAGCAAAAAAGTGGTGCTTGCTTGCAAATTCATCGGACGCTACGCTTATTAAAAATCAGTTGTCCTACGATTTTGCGGATTATATCGGCGTAAAATATCAGCCTCGCTGTAAGCCGGTTGACTTGTACATCAACCATCAGTATTACGGCTCATATCAGCTCAGCGAAAAGGTTGAAATTAAATCAAACCGTATAGACGTTACAGACGCTTATGAAAATCTTGAAATCGCTAACGGCACAACGGATACAACAACAGGTATTACAACACCTGCCGATTTAACCGGTACTGCCGTTACCACATATAACCCCAACACCACGGGTACAAACACAACAAACCTTCCCGACCACTCGGTATCATCAAAGAGATATTCAACAGGTCTGAACAATCCGACGGACATAACCGGCGGATACCTGTTTGAGCTTGAAATAAGTAACCGCTGGGTTGAAGAAAATGCCGGCTTCTGTGCTTATAACAGACAGGGCTGGGTAATTAAAAGCTGTGATTACGCAACACAGGAAATGGTTGATTACAGCTACGATTTGCTTTATGCAATGGGCTCTGCCGTTTACAACAGCGGTACGGTGCCAAGTGCATCAACCACCACCAACTGTTCTTCTCTTTCGTCTTTAAGCGAATTCACTTACGGACCGAGAAGTATTACAAACCCTGCACCTGCAAGTCAGTATCAGGGCAAAAAATGGAGCGATATTCTTGATGCGGATTCAGCAGTAAGATATTACTGGACCCAGGAATATTTTAAGAATATGGACTCATCCACATCCTCTACATATTTTTATAAGGACAGCGATTCTATTGACACAAAGGTATATGCAGGACCTATGTGGGATATGGATAACTCAATCGGTTATGACTGCGGCACCGGCGAACGCTGGGGCTACAGCTGGACCTCCAGCACAGGCTGGTACACAAAGAATGCAAGACTTTATCGCTGGAGAAGCAAGGACTCCACCACAACATATTCCACAGATAAGCAGTCCCCGCTTAACTTTTACGGCGCACTTGCTACAAATTGTACTGATTTCTGGCAGATGGCGCAGAATTACTGGTATTCACGCATTGAGCCGGCAACAAAGATTTTGCTGGGCGAAGCAACAGACCCAACCGGTGTACTTAAATCCACCGAATACTATGCGTCCACAGTAGAAAAATCTGCAAAAATGAACGCACTTAGAATGGACATTACCGACTATGACGCCGCATCGGTTATCAGCGGAATGAACAACTGGTTTACAGAGCGTAACACATGGATTGACAGCCAGTTTGCAAAGGTTGACATTAACAACTGTACAGTTGCGGATATTGCAAGTCAGCCATGCACAGGCTCTCCGATTGAACCGACCCTTACAATCACATATAACGGCGCAACTCTTGAAGAAGGCGTTGATTACGAGGTTGAGTATTCAAATAATATTACTGCAGGTAAAAGTGCAGTTGCAACAATAACCGGTTTAGGATTATACGAGGGTACAAAAACAATTAACTTCACAAT
>JBJEPO010000131.1:0-9693 GCA_051881275.1 Eubacterium sp.
CTGGGTCTGCGCCTACGATAGCCGCCATCATTGCACCTGCGTCAACGGTCTGCTTTTCGCATACTGTACCTACCCAGCCCGATGTACCGGAATAAATATGAGTATCGCCGTTTTCAACTGCGCCTGCACCTACGCCGATAAGAGATGCGTCTCCGCCGCCGCCGTAAACTGCTGTTCCCGGTGCAAGACCTAATTCCTTTGCAGCGTCGGCAGTAACCTCGCCCACCTTTTCGGTGCACTTTTTAATAGGAGGAAGATGGTTGATGTTAACGCCTACCATATCGCATATAGGCTTGCACCAGCCTTCGTGACCCTTTCTTGTGTCATAAAGAAGTGTGGCAAATGCCGAGTCGGTTGTCATAACAAATTCACCGCTGGCACGGCAGATAAGATACTCTTTAATATCAAGCCACTTGTAGATTTTTTTGAAATTCTCCGGCTCGTGAGCCTCAACCCATTTGTATTTCCAAATCGGGTCCTTTACCGATGATGATACGGCACCTGTGTATTTGAGGTATTTAAGAAGCTTTGTAACCTCCGCTCCGGCAACCTGAACTCCGTGGGCAATACCCTTTTTCAGCTCGTCTCTCGCACGCTGGTCCATATATGTCATAGGACGGCGTATGCACTTTCCGTCACGGTCAACAAGCACAAGTCCCTGCATAGCGGAACAGAAGCTGATGCCCTCAATCTGCTCCTTCTTTACATTCGGAACCTTGTCAAATACGGCTCTCGTGGTGGAGCACATTGCCTCCCACCATTCGTCGGCGTCCTGCTCTGCACCGCCTTTGCAGCCGGTTTCGTCGTCAACATAAAGACCGTATCCCGCAGTTGAACTGCCGAGAATTTTCATTGTCTCATCAATTTCAATAAGACAGGTTTTAATTCCCGTTGTGCCTATGTCGTAGGTGATAACAAATTTGCTCATAAATATCCTCCTGTTAGTAAAATCAATATTACTTCTTCTCAAAGGTGAATGCAGATTCAATAAATTTGAGAAGCTGTTTTATTATTTGTTCATCGTCCATTTCCTCCACATCAACGCCGGTATAAATCTTAAATCTCTCCTTGTAATAATCGCAGGTGTAGGAAAACTGAAGTGCCATAAGAAGATTGTCAAGGAAAAACGCAAACATCCTCGGGTCCAAATCCTCTCTTACATCGCCTTTAGCCAAGGCCTGAGCAATGCTGGTAATGTATTTTCGGCTTGAGGAATCTTCAATTTCTCTTGCAAGGCTTTTTACAAAATCCGAGTCCCTCTCGCTTGTGATTTCGTTATACATTTTTATATAGTTGGCATTTTTCTTTGAATGGGCGCAGGTGGTGCGGATAAGACGCTCTGTTTTGACAAGCAGCTTTTCGTCGCACTGCATAATTTCCTCAAGGGCGTCGTCAAGTATTCTCATTCCGTGCTCAAGACAGGTAATGAACAAATCCTCCTTGGTGGCAAAATATTTGTACATCAAGCCTATGCTTATGCCCGCATTTTTTGCTATTACATTTATATTAGCGTTTTCGTAGCCCTTTGAGGAGAACTCCTCAATGCCCACTTCAAGTATTTTTTCTTTTCGCTCGTCGGTGGCTCTTTCAAAGGCTTCCTTATATCTTTTTTCAATCATTTTAATTTTGTTGACTTGCACAAACTTATGCTTTGCCATTTGTACAATTTCGCCAAATCCCCCTCGGTGATTAATAACTCACTGTTAATATACTAACATTATTTACCGCCTTTTGCAATAAAAATAACTAAATTTTATTTACTTTTGATTTGACAAATCGTGAAAAAGTGATATACTTAAAGTGTAAATTCAGTGAGCGGCTACTCACACACAAAACGGTGAGCCGTCACTCACATAATATATTAAGGAGGAATCAACCTATGGATACAAGATTCGCTATTTCAGAGTATCCCAACGCTGCAGCCCTTACCGCTCAGTTGGACGCACTTATCAAAAAACCGATTTACTCAATAAGCAGAACTGCGCTTAAAGAGTATGAGGAAGAGTATTTTGACAAAAAGTGCAAGAAGTCAAAAGAAATGATTGCCGAAGCAAAGACCGTTATTCCCGGCGGTGTTCAGCACAATCTTGCATTTAACTATCCTTTCCCCATTGTTATGACAAAGGCAAAGGGAAACAAGCTTTACGATATTGACGGAAATGAGTATTACGATTTCCTTCAGGCAGGCGGACCTACAATCATCGGCTCAAATGATGATGTTGTTAAAGAAAAGGTTAAGGAGCTGCTTGATGACTGCGGTCCTTCAACAGGTCTTTTCCATCCTTATGAGTACAAGCTCGCTAAGAAAATTTCCGAGTGTGTACCTTCAGTAGAAATGTTCCGTATGCTCGGTTCAGGTACAGAGGCTTGTATGTGCGCAGTTCGTGTTGCACGTCTTGCTACCGGTCACAAGAACATCATTAAGATGGGCGGTGCTTACCACGGCTGGTCAGATCAGCTTGCTTGGGGTATGCGTGTTCCCGGTACTCTTAACCTTCAGTCACACGGCGTTCCGCTTTTCGTATTTAAACATACTCAGGAATTCTTCCCCAACGACCTTAAATCACTTGAGAAGAAGCTTATACTTAACAAATTCCGCGGCGGTACTGCTGCTGTATTCATTGAGCCAATCGGTCCCGAATCAGCAACACGTCCTGTTGACAAGGACTTCCCCAAGGGCGTTCAGGCTCTTTGCCGTAAGTACGGTGCGCTTCTCGTTTGCGACGAGGTTGTATCAGGCTTCCGTATCGGTCTTTCAGGTGCTCAGGGATATTATGGCATTGACCCGGATATTACTATTTTCGGTAAGATTATCGCCGGCGGTTATCCCGGTGCAGGCGGTATCGGCGGTCACAGAGAGGTTATGAAATATCTCGGCGCAGGTCTTGATAAGGCTGAGGGCAAGAAGATTCATAAGGCAATGTGCGGCGGTACAATGGCTGCTACACCTATTTCCTGCTGTGCAGGTTATACAGTAATCTGTGAAATTGAAAAGAGAAATGCATGTCAGGTTGCCGGTCAGATGGCTGACAGACTTGTTAAGGGACTTAATGAGTCAATCAAGAAGTATGACCTTCCGTTCGTATGCTACAACATCGGTTCGGTTTGTCATCTTCATACTGTTGCTACAATGCACTTCAAGGTTGACTGGAAGAAGCCTTGGACAATTCCTCATACACTTAAGGAGACAGGCATCCGTCAGACAGAGATGCAGTATATGGGTGCTGCTTATATGGCAGAGGGTCTTGTAACTCTTGCAGGCTCACGTCTTTACACCTCAAGCGCTTACACTGAGGAGGATATTGATGAATGTATCCGCCGTTTTGACAAAGTGCTTTCAAAGTGCGAAAAGATTGGCTGATAACTAATACAGGGAGCGGGAAATCTCGCTCCCTTTACGTGCTTAAAGCGGTATTTCCGCAAAAGGAGAAAATTTATGGCATACGAAATTGAAGAGGCTAAAAAGCTTGTTGTTGAAGCAGGTAAAAAACTTATAGAAAACGGTCTTATCGCCCGTACCTGGGGTAATGTTTCCGCCAGAATTTCCGACACACAGTTTGTTATAACTCCGTCGGGAAGAGCGTACGAGGACCTTACTCCTGAGGAGATTGTTGTCGTTAATATTGACGACTGCTCTTATGAGGGTGATATTAAGCCGTCATCCGAAAAGGGCGTTCACGCCGCCGCTTACAGACATCATCCCACTGTTGATTTTGTAATTCATACTCACCAGAAGGCTGCTACCATTGTCAGCATTACAGGTATGCAGATTAACAATGTTTACAGCGAGTTCAGAGATGTTTTGGGCGACAAGGTGCCCTGCGCAGACTACGCAATGTCCACCACAAATTCACTTCGTAAAAAAGTTGAAATGTGTATTATGATGAATCCCCGTTCAAGAGCCATTATGCTTATGCACCACGGCACTCTTTGTATGGGTGATGATTACGACCACGCCTTTGCTCTTGCTGAAAATCTTGAAAAATGCTGTGAAAAGGTAATTAAGGACAACTATCTCCGTCATTCCTGGGATAAGGTTTATTCCGACCAGGCTAAGAGAGCTTTCTTCCTTAAAAAGAACGAGGCAGGGGAGATGCCCGAGGCAATCTGCGATTTGGGTTCATCTGTAAGAAACGGCAACCGTTTCACCCTTACATACGCCGGTAAAACCGTTGACGTAGATATGGAAACAGGTCTTGGCTATAACGGCATTGCACCTAAGGTTGAGAAAATTCACAGAGCAATTTACAATACCGAGGATGTAACCATGATTAAGCATATCACCCAGCCGGACGTTGTGGCAGTTTCCTGCACAGGCGACGATATGATTCCTATGATTGACGATTTTGCTCAGATTGTAGGTATAGACGTAAAGTGCTGTCCTTGGATTGACGGTGATACTGATGATTGCGCCGCTGAAATTGCAAAAGCCATTGACGGCAGAAACGCTGTGCTCATTCAGGGCAACGGTGCTCTTGTAACAGGTAATTCCGACGGCGATATGGAAGCTCTTGATATTATTATGGATAAGGGCTGTCAGGCAGTTGTTGATGTATCAATCTTCAACCGTGCCCACTACGTTCCCAAAATGGAATGCTTCCTTATGAGAACAGTTTACCTTGCTAAATATTCAAAGCAGATAGATAAAAAGTAATCGTCTGAATAATTTAAAGCCATAAGTCATACTGCTCTGCGGCAGTGCTTATGGCTTTTTATTTTGGGTTTTATGCTTTCACATTGCAATGATGGTTATTTGCCATTGATATATTGACTTTTCTGAATTTCAATGATAGATTGTCTTTGAAATAATTTTATGAGGTGTTATTTATGAAAAAAGCATCATGTTTACTGTTATCCTTTGTTATGCTGTTTACCGCACTTATTTCACCTATAAGTGTGCAGGCGGCAAGTCTAACTGCACCGACATCTGTGACGGCAACCTGTGTAACTGCAACAGCAGTAAAGCTGAAGTGGAAAAAGGTGTCTTCGGCAACAGGATACTATGTTTACCGCTCAACGAAAAAATCAAGTGGTTACAAAAAGATTAAAACACTCAGTAAAAACAGTTATACAAGTTATATTAATTATTCGCTTACAAGCGGAAAAAAGTATTATTACAAGGTTTATTCTTATAAAGGAAAAACTAAAAAAGCATCAAAAACAGTTAGCTGTACTCCAAAACCATTAAAGGTAACGGGAGTTAAAACAATAAAGCGCTCAACAACAAGTGCAACGATTTTTTGGAACAAGTCAGAGTCAGCCTCAGGTTACAGTATTTACCGTGCAACAAGCAAAAACGGTAAATATTCATTGATAAAAAGCACTTCTGCGTTAAGCTATACTAACTCAAAGCTGACCTCAAACAAAACGTATTACTATAAAGTAAGAGCATTTAAAACCGTAAATAAAAAGAAAATTTACGGTGCATACAGTGACATAAAAACATATAGTCCAAAAGCAGTTAAAACAAGTGCCTTGGACGGTAATTATTACTTTGATACTAAATTAGGTGATATGAAATATGATTACAGCACCGACACTATTTCAGTTAAAGGTTTACGTATTGATACCGCAAAAGTGAAAAAATCCATTGCGGATACATACAGAGTGGGCAGTGAATTTACAATAAAATACAAGCCGTCAACTAACACAGTTAAGACAATTAAATATAAGGTTACAAAAATAGAAACCGGCGGTGGAACCTACCGTGCCCTGATTCTTAAGTGCTTATCATGTGTTTCTAAAAATACAAAGACGGGGAAAACCACAAAAAGCACAAAAGCAGGATATAATTGTTTATATTATTCAGAGTGGGGTCCTTCTTCATATACTCTTTGCAATTACGGCACCTCCGACTCTGCTTACGATTATACTCAGACCATATCGGTTACTCTGTATATGAACGATGTGGATTGTTTAGATGAATGTTTTTATAATTATGATGACCTTTATGATTTTTATTGGGACCATTCAGACGGTAATTCCTATGATAAATATTATGTTAATGTAGAAAAATCATATTGCACATATTTTTCAAGCGCTGCGGCATAAAATAATTACATATTATTTCTATTTCGGTAAAGAATATTACCGAGGTGAGAATAATGGCAAAAAAGGGAATGAAGCGTCCTCAGCAGACTCATACAAAGCCGGAAAATGAGCAGGCGGAGGTGCCTGAAATTCAGGGAAAGGCAAAAAGCGGTAAAAAGCGGGTGCGCCCTGTAATTGCAGGAACACACGCTCCTGCGCAGAAGGTTTACCACACAAAGCCTCTGCCGCTTCAGGAGGATATTGAGGAGCCGATTTCAGAATTATATGCGGTGATTGATAACGATTTGGCAAGGGATAATCTTGAAAACGATATAACCGCCGCAGATTTACAGGATATGTAAAAAGGACTGTCTCCGAAGAAGAGACAGTCCTTTTGCTGATGTTTGATGCTTTTAGTCCGGATAGCCGTCAGGATTCTGACTCTGCCATCTCCAGGAGTCCTCGCACATTTCCTCAATACCTCTTTGTGCCTTCCAGCCAAGCTCCTTTTCTGCTTTTGACGGGTCGCTGTAACAGGTGGCAATATCACCTGCACGGCGAGGCTTGATTGAATAGGGAATTTCACGTCCGCTTGCCTTTTCAAATGCCTTTACAACATCAAGCACGGAATATCCCTTGCCGGTTCCAAGGTTGTAAATGAACAGACCTTTGTCCTGTCTTACCTTTTCCACGGCCTTAACGTGACCGAGAGCCAGGTCAACAACGTGAATGTAATCTCTTACGCCGGTGCCGTCGGGGGTGTCGTAATCGTCGCCGAATACGCCCAGCTCCTCTCTCTTGCCGATAGCGACCTGTGTGATGTACGGCATAAGATTGTTGGGAATACCGTTGGGGTCCTCACCCATTGTGCCGCTTTTATGTGCGCCGATGGGATTGAAATATCTCAGTAGGCAGATTGACCATTCATTGTCGCTGGCATATAAATCCTTAAGCATACACTCAATAATAAACTTTGTTCTGCCGTAAGGATTTGTAACACCGCCAACCTCCATATCCTCGGTGAGAGGTGATACATTGTTCATACCGTAAACGGTTGCAGATGATGAAAATACAATCTTTTTACAGCCGTGATTTCTCATAACATCAAGAAGAACAAGGGTGCCTGTAATGTTGTTGTCAAAATATTCAAGAGGCTTAACACAGCTTTCGCCTACTGCCTTAAGTCCTGCAAAGTGAATAACGGAGTCAATGCTTTCTTTTTCAAAAAACGCACTCATTCCCTCTTTGTCTCTGATATCACATTCATAAAAAGGAAAATCCTTTCCCACCAGAGCCTTTATTCTATCATAGGATGATTTTTTGCAGTTGTAAAGATTATCAACAACTACAACATCAATTCCTGCGTTCATAAGCTCTACACAGGTATGGGAGCCTATGTAACCGAGACCGCCTGTTACTAATACTGACATAATATACCGCCTTTCGTTTGCTTTAATGCCTTGTTTATTTGTTTATTAATACGCCTTGCCCCAGTAAACCATGTGCTTTGCAGGTTTTCCGCAGCATACGCATACGTCGCTTAAATGCTCCTGTTCAAGAGGAATACAGCGTGAGCCTACGCCGGTAACTTCCTTTACCTTATCCTCGCACGCCTCGTCGCCGCACCACATTGCCTTAACAAATCCGTCGCCGTTTTCTTCAAGCTTCTTTGTGATTTCGTCCATAGTCAAAGCGGCATAGGTTCTTCTCTCTCTGTTTTCAAGAGCACTCTGATAAATGCCGTTGTGAACCTCTCTGAGCTTTTCAAGCACTGCGTCCTCAAGATTGTCAAGAGATACAAATGTCTTTTCTCTGTTGTGGCGTGTTACGATAACGCACTGATTTTTTTCAATATCCTTAGGACCTATTTCAACACGAACAGGAACGCCCTTCATTTCGTATTCCGCAAACTTCCATCCAGGTGAATTGTCACTGTCGTCCATTTTTGCACGGCATACCTTGTTAAGACGCTCGGTTATCTCGCCGGCTTTTTCAAGCACGCCTTCCTTGTGCTGAGCAATAGGAATAACCATTGCCTGAACAGGTGCAACAGCAGGTGGAAGAACAAGTCCGTTGTCGTCGCCGTGGGTCATAATGATTGCGCCGATAAGACGTGTTGTTGCGCCCCATGAGGTCTGGTAAGGATATTCAAGCTTGTTATCCTTGTTGGCAAACTGAATGTCAAATGCCTTGGCAAAGCCGTTGCCGAAATAGTGGCTTGTTGCCGCCTGAAGCGCCTTGCCGTCGTGCATAAGCGCCTCTATGCAGTATGTGCGCTCTGCGCCGGCAAATTTGTCGCTGTCTGTTTTCTGTCCCTGAATTACCGGCATTGCCAAATAATCACGGCAGAAGGTTGTATATACGTTTAACATTCTCTCGGTTTCTTCTATTGCCTCCTCGGGCGTTGCGTGGAGAGTGTGTCCCTCCTGCCAGAGAAATTCTCTTGAACGAAGAAACGGTCTTGTTGTCTTTTCCCATCTTACAACGGATACCCACTGATTGTAAAGCTTGGGCAAATCCCTGTGAGAGTGAACTATATTCTTAAAATGCTCGCAGAAAAGAGTTTCGCTGGTGGGACGTACGCAAAGACGCTCCTCAAGTTTTTCCGAGCCTCCGTAAGTAACCCACGCACATTCCGGCGCAAAGCCTTCAACGTGGTCTGCCTCTTTCTGCAGGAGAGATTCGGGAATAAACATGGGCATACAAACATTTTCGTGCCCCGTTTCTTTAAACATTCTGTCAAGAATACTCTGTATGTTTTCCCATATAGCGTAGCCGTAAGGTCGTATAACCATACATCCCTTTACGCTGGTATATTCAACGAGCTCTGCCTTTTTGCACACGTCTGTGTACCATTTGGCAAAATCTTCGTCCATTGATGTAATGGCTTCAACCATTTTCTTTTGCTGTGCCATAGCCTTTCTCCTTTTTGTATTTATATCTTATGCAGTTTTATGACTGCTTAAGTATTATAAACCATTAAATTAAATATGTAAATGATTTTTTATCCGACAGTTGAAATTTGTATAAAATTTGTATGATTTACATAAATTTTGCACAAAAAATTTTTTTGTGCTTTTGCTTAATTATACATTTTTTTCATTGAAATAATTTGACGGCGTGATATAATTAGCAATGAAGACAGAGAAATATAATACTGTATATTTCTCTGTCTTTATCAAAGGCTATTTATTAGCAAATCTTACAGAAACGGAGGTATGTGAATGACATTTGCTCCAATGATCATGAAGGTTGATTTGCAGACGGAGCTGACAGAGCAGCTGAATATTGAAGAAGTATTCGGATTTGACGTCGGCGGTACGCATATCGGCTTTGATGAGTCAACCGTTGTATCGTGGATAATCATGGCAGCGTTGACCTTAATTGCGATTATTCTTACCCGTAACCTAAAGGTTCAGGGTGAAATAAGCAAAAGGCAGGCCTTGCTTGAATTATGTTATGAGAAATCAGTGGACTTCTTTAAGGGGCTTGTAGGTCCGAAGGCTGAGAGATTTATTCCATGGCTTATGAGTATGGCGTTGTTTATAGGCGTGTCAAACATAATAGGTATATTCGGAATGAAACCTCCCACCAAAAGCATGCAGGTGACTGCCGCTATGGCTGTAACAAGCATCGTTTTGGTTGAATACAGTGCTTTCAGTG
>JBJEPO010000132.1:0-9645 GCA_051881275.1 Eubacterium sp.
AAGCTTAGAAATTTCATAAATGCAGATGAGCTTGCGGCGAATATGTCCCTTGTTGACCCTGCAATAAACGGATTAAACGAAAATGAAATAGACAATTTTTGTTCAAAAATTTTATAAAAGAAAGGACAGAGAGAATATTATGGATAAAAAATTATATAAATCATTAACAGACAGAAAAATAAGCGGTGTGTGCGGCGGTATAGCACAATATTTTAATATTGATTCAACGATTATCAGGCTAATTTGGGCGCTTGCCGTTTTCTGCTTCGGCTGCGGAATTGTAGCTTATATAGTATGCGCCCTGGTAATTCCCGATGAGCCTGTAAATAATCAGTACAACACCTACACCACTCCCGACCAACAGTATTATAATGAAGACAGTAATAATTAACGGACAGAATCATAAGGGCAGTACGTATAATATAGGACTGAATCTTGCTCAAAAAATATCGGGTGATGACGAGATAACTCAGTTCTTTTTGCCCCGTGACCTAAATCATTTTTGCCTGGGCTGTTATTCTTGTATGAAGGATATGACAGTATGCCCTTACTATAAAGAAAAGAAAATAATTGCCGACACAATGGAAAATGTCGATTTGCTTATTTTTACATCACCTAATTACTGTATGCTGCCGTCGGCTCCCTTGAAGGCGTTTATTGATTTATTTTATCAGTATTGGTTGCCTCACAGACCGCAGAACAGTATGTTTAAAAAGAAAGCCGTTGTTATTTCAACAACAGCCGGTATGGGCGCCGGTAAGGTTTGCACACAATTAAAACGAACACTTGCCTATTGGGGCGTTCCCTATATCAAAAAATATGCCGTCACCGTGCAGGCGTCAAGCTGGGATGATGTGAGCCAAAAGAAAAAAGATAAGATAGAAAAGGACATTACAAGGCTTGCCGTAAAAATAAAAACTGCCAAAGCAGGTAAGCCGTCGCCCTATATACGATTTATGTTTAATATGATGGCTTTGACAAAGAAAAACCCCGACGACCCCGAGTCATCCCATTGGCGAGACCAAGGCTGGCTGGACGGCATAAAGCCCTGGAAAAACGGCATTAAAAATGAATGATATACGCTTCTGTAAAAAAGACGGAAGGAATAGAATATGATTGACACCGGAAAAATTACAAATCAATTTAACAGTGACGCAAAAGCGTACGACAGCAAGAGAAGAAAATTTATACCCTGCTTTGATGATTATTACATAAGTTCTACGAAGTTTATTGCCGAAGTAATCTCACCGCCGAAACGCATTTTGGACTTGGGTGCAGGTACGGGGCTTTTGACCCGGTTTTGGTACAACGAATTTCCAAAAGCAAATTATGTGTTGGATGATATTTCGTTTGAAATGCTGAATGTTGCAAAAAAACGCTTTAGCGATGCGCAAAATGTTTATTATGCAACAAACGATTATAGCAAAGCATTACCCGACGGCGATTTTGACGCTGTTATTTCCGCTCTTTCAATTCACCATTTAGACAATAGGTCAAAGCAAAGCCTGTTTAACATAGTCTTTGACAGATTGCCAAAGGATGGTGTGTTTGTAAATTACGATATGTTTAATGCAGACACTGAGGAAATGACCGAACAATATAACAGGTATTGGGAAAATACGGTTTTAAACTGCGGCTTACCTCCTGCGGATATTGAGCATTGGAAAAAAGGCAGGTCAATAGACAGGGAATGCTCGGTTAATGAAGAAATAGCTATGCTAAAAAATGCAGGCTTTAAAAATGTTAACTGTATTTATTCAAGCATAAAATTCGGCGTTATTTTAGCAATAAAATAATTCAATACAGAATAGGCAAAATCAAAGGAGTGATGATAATGAAAAATAAACACAACGTAAATCCGTTATTACACGCATTGCTTCCGATATGTATAACAATAGCTTACATATTAATAGGCTTTATATTTGATTCGGGCTGGGCAATCGGATGGATATTATTTCTTTTAATCCCCATTGTTGAAACCTTAATTAATGCAATCAATACCAAAAATCCGTCACATTTTGCATATCCTGTTTTAGTAACGGCAATATTTTTGTTTACCGGTATGATGTGGGGACTTTGGCATCCTATGTGGGTGCTGTTCGTAACCATTCCTGCCTACTATGCAATATGCGACGCTGTAAAAAAATCACAGTCTCAGCCGCAGGGTGAATATCAGCAGGCACCCTCAGAGGTTAATCAGCCAAATCAGCAGGGCGTATATTATCAACCGCCTGTGGAGGAAGCGGGGCAGCAGCCTAAAAATAATGCGACAGCAATAATCGTTACAGCTATCATATGTACTGCGGTTGTGGCAGTAATAGCCATTATTTGCACATTTGCTTGGCTCAGCGGCGGAAGTATTAATGTACACGGTATTTTTGACGATGACTCTATTATTACCGAGGGTTATACCGAGGGTCCCGTTGATGCTTCAACTGCCGGCATTAAAAATATTGATATTGAATGGGTTAACGGCAACGTGGATGTTCAGTATTACGACGGCGATACAATCTGCGCCGAGGAATCGTCAAAAAACGGAAAACATCCCATGACCTATAAAATTGAAAATTCAACACTGTATATCTGTGAATTTACAGGCAATACCTCATCTGCATTTGCAAACAGGCAGAAAAAGGACTTGACTGTAAAAATCCCCAATGATTTTAAAGCCGATGAGATTACCTTTGATATAGTGTCCGCTGATGTGACTGCGTCAAATATTGACACTGTGGATTTTGAATTAAACACCGTCAGCGGTAATTCCCACATTTCCTTTGAATCACAGCCTAAGGATATTGAAATTGACACGGTAAGCGGTAATAATCAGCTTGTTTTCCCCGGCGGTACAACAGGCTATTCGGTGTCGTATGAAAGTGTTTCCGGCTCGGTAAATACAAATGATTTCGGCAATACCCTGCACTTCGGAGACGGTTATACACAAATTGAATTTGACTCGGTAAGCGGTAATTTAACTCTGGAAAAGAGTGAATAAAAAATTTTAAGGAGGAGTTATTATGTTAGTAGTAACAACCGAAACAATCACAGGAAAAAATCTTGAAATGCTGGGTATAGTATCCGGTAACACGGTGCGTTCAAAAAATGTTGTTAAGGATTTTGGCGCAGGAATGAAATCAATCGTAGGCGGTGAGCTGGGCTCTTACCAAAAAATGCTGGCAGAGGCTCGTGAAATTGCCCTTCAGAGAATGGTTGCTCAGGCTCAGCAAATGGGTGCCGACGCAGTGGTTAATGTTAGATTTTCCAGCTCTGCCATTGTTCAGGGTGCGGCGGAAATTGTTGCCTCCGGCACAGCGGTAAAATTCATTTAAGGAGATATAATAATGGATGAAAGGATTTGCCAAAGCTGTGGTATGCCTATTACGTCAAAGAAACAGTTAGGCACAAATAAAGACGGAAGTATTAATAACGATTACTGTAAATACTGCTACGAAAACGGCGCATTTATTGATGATGTGTCAATGGAAGAGTATATTGATATGTGCTCCCAATACGGCGAACAGGCAGGTATGACCAATGACGAAATGCGAAAGCTCTGCACCGAACTGTTCCCAACTCTGAAAAGATGGAAAAGCTAAAGCAGAAATAACTGTATTTGATTAACACCTAAAAAATCCCGCAAACGCTTAGTTTGTGGGATTTTGTGTATTTTGTAAGTATTCTGTTTTTGCTTTTTTTAAACCGGATTCCATTTCCTTTTTCTTTGACTTTCTATATACGGCAGGAGTAATTCCCAAGCATTCCTTAAACACTCTGTTAAAATGGCTGAGGCTGGCATAACCGAGAATATTTGAAATCTCAATAATAGGTGTATCGGTGTTTTTCAAAAGCTCACAGGCCTTGTTTATTTTAATGCTTTTGAGATATTCAGCCACTGTTTTTCCTGTGTATTTTTTAAAATGCTCAATAACAACGGGAGATGAAAAGCCTGCAAGCTGATAAACATCATTGGCCGAGCAGCCGCAATATTTAGGAGAGTGAATTTTATCAAGCACATCGGTAAACCAATCAGGACAGTCAAGTCCTGACGAAACCATATTTTTATAGAGAATACATACTGCCTCAACAATCATTTCGCAAATTAAAACACGGAATTTTTCATCGGAATTAAAATGAAGCAGACTTACTCGTTCTGCAACCTTAATGAAATATTCAAGCTCGCTTAACGATAAATTTGTTACCGCCTGTGCATTTTCAATCAGCTCGTTAACCGATATGTCAATGGCGTTGCAAATGCTTTCAAGCTTTTGGGGAGTTACGCTGATATTTATATGAGTGCATTTCTTTGACCTTGAAGATACAATTCTGTGCCTGTCCTTCGGCTGAATCAGCTGAAGGGTTCCCTTGTGGAGCTTTTTGTGTTCTCCGTTTATTTCATGAACAGCTTCACCGCTTGTTACGATAAAAAATTCATAAAAATTATGACAGTGCAGAGATGTGGCTTCCGAATTCCACCAATGGCAGGCAACACCGTAGCGTTTTAGGGATTTATTGTTGCGATAATCTACTAAAATCACTAAATTATCATCATTTATATTTGAATTTATGTTCAATATGCACACATCCTATAATTTCCTTTTACAGTAAAATATTATAATTTTTATTGTCTGAATGTCAATAAAATCAGCAAAACTTAAAAAAATCACCTATTTTTCTAAAATTATAGCAAGAATTAATCCGTTATATATTATAAAATAAAAATGAAAGATTTTAAGAGAGGTGATATTTATAATACTTCATCACCGCATTTCAAAGGATAGAGAGGGCACATATTATACAATTCCCTTTGAAGTGCCCGATAATGTTGAAAAAATTACAGTCAGCTACGATTATTTTCGTAAGGGTAAAGGCTTTATGTCGGACCTTAAGCCGTCAAATACGGTTGATATAGGGCTTGAGGATGAAGCTGGAAATTTTCTCGGCTGGTCGGGAAGTGCTCATAAATCAGTCAGCGTCGGTGAATACGATTCCTCGCCGGGATATTTATGTCAGCCGATTAAACCGGGCAGATGGAAAATCATAGTCGGCGCATATCATATAATGCCCGATGGCGTTGACGTTACATATAATATTGATTTTAAATTCAAAGGACAACGGCTTTTGTTCGGCGATTTGCATATTCACACAACCGCTTCGGACGGAAGTCTCAGTGCTTATGAGGTTGGAGCTCTTGCAAAAAGTATAGGTCTTGATTTTGTTGCTCTTGCAAATCATAACAACTTTTCCGAGAATTTCTCTCTGCCTCATATAGACGCACTGACATTCATTCCGGCGGTTGAATGGACTCATTATAAAGGACATATGAATTTTTTCGGAGTGTCAAATCCCTTTGATAATTCCTTTGTTGCAAATACAAAGGAGGATATGCAAGGGCTTATTTCAAACGCCCGTTCAAAAGGTGCCGTTATATCGGTAAATCATCCAAAATGCAGATTTTGTCCGTATCTGTGGGACGATGAAAATGCCTTTGATATGGTTGAGATTTGGAACGGTCCTATGCGAAAAACAAACACTGACTCAATAAAATGGTGGACGGATATGCTGTGCCGGGGCAGACGTTTGCCTGTTGTAGGCGGCAGTGATTTTCACAAGCCTAAAGGTCTTGTAAGGCTTGGCAATCCTGTAACCGGTGTTTATTCAAAATCACCGTCACCCAAAGATATTTTGGATGCGGTTAAAAGAGGAAGGTCCTTCGTCAGCGACAGCGTTGACGGCATACGGATTAATCTCAGATACGGCGATTTTTCAATGGGTGATGTGGCTCGGTATAACTGCGATATTCCTATTGTTGCAGAGAGTAATGCAGGCGCTTTAACGCTTGTAACGGATAAGGGTGAAAGAAAAATCAATCTTACCGGCGGCAAGGCGGAAATTCAGCTTGAAAGGGTTAAATTTATATATGCAAAAGCATTAAGAGGAAAACGAATTACAGCAGTGTCAAATCCCATATATTTTGAATAGGAGAATTTAATTATGCCAAAAAATACAACGCTTAAAAAAACAACGCCGTTTAGATACGGTATCGGTATGTTCGGCACATCAATGCCCATAAATATGTTCAAATCCTTTGCCGCCATATTTTATGTGGATATGCTTGGACTTGATATGAAAAAATATTCATTTGTTTTGTTCGTCTATACATTTATTGACGCAATAGATAACCCCGTTTACGGCTTTTTATCAGACAGAACTCGCACAAAATGGGGCAGACGCAGACCATGGCTTATTATAGGTGCGCCCTTATTGGTGCTGTGCTTTATTCTCTTTTATAATGTTCCGTCATTTGTTGAAAGCGAAAAGGGAATGCTCTTTATTTATATGCTGTTAATGTACATACTTACAGGTACTCTTGACTCCCTTGTAAATGCTAACTACGGTGCACTGTTCCCCGAGCTTTTCCAAAGTGATAACGAAAGAGCGAAAACCAATGGCATACGCCAAATATGCCAGCTTTTTGCAATGGCAATCAGTATTGCCCTCACTCCAATGATTACCGAAAAAATAGGCTATCGTTTAACCTCGCTTATCTACGGCGTTCTTGCTATTGCGGTTATGATGTATTGCTTCTTGGGATGCCGTGAAAGCACCGATTACGAGGAGCTTGAAAAGCCGAGGCTTGTTGACAGTATTATTGCTCTTATTAAAAATCCTCATTTTTGGATATTCGGCTTTGCAGGTGCATTTTATTCAGCGGCATTTGCACTTATTTCACAGGCACTTCCGTTTTACGTAAAGTACACGCTTGGTCTAGGGGGAAGCTCAACAACTATAATGCTTGGTATAGTCCTCGGTGTTGCGGTTATAGGAATATTGGTTTGGTCTAAGATTTCAAAAAAGCTTCCCGTTATGACAATATGGAGAACCGGATTTATAATTATGGCATTAGGCTTTATACCCTTGTACTTTGCCAAGGTGTTACCTGTTGCAGTGGCAGTTGCGGCAGTTATGGGCTTTGGTATTGCGGCGTGCCTTACAACTATGGATTGCATCGGTGCAAAAATAATTGATGACGATTATCGTCGTAACGGAGTTAAAAGAGAGGGTATAATAAACAGTCTTATAGGTGTTATGAACAGACTTAACGGCCTTTACACCTCTCTTGCATTTTATGTTGTATCCGAGTGCTTCGGATTTGTCAACGGCGATCAAACAGGTGATAATCCTGCCCTTGCCTCTAAGGTTTTGCTTTGCGTATTTCCGTTTGCGGCAATGGTGCTGGCAAGCATTATATCCTTCTTCCTAAAATTACCGGAGCGTAAAGAAAATGAGTAAATATCTTATTATCAATGCTGATGATTTTGGCTATAACAGTCAGCAAAACAGCGCAATAATTGAGCTTTTGGAGAATAATCTTATCACCTCAGCCTCATTGCTTACCGTTGCACCAAAGGCAAAGGATGCAGTTGAGTATTCAAAGGAAAGCTGCATTGATGTGGGCGTTCATCTTACAATAAATTCCGATGACGAAAATGAAAGATGGCAAAGCCTTTCAAATACAAATTCCTTCAAAAACGGCTTGCCCCATAATCAAAAGGATTTAATTTTTAAAGCAAAAAGAAAGGACGTAAGAAGGGAGCTTGAAGAGCAGTATCGTTATATAACCGATAACGGCGGTACCGTTGACCATGCCGATAACCACTGCGCCACCCTTTACGGCATCAACGGCAGAAGATTTTTTATTGACGCATTTGATTTTTGCCGGGAGCATAGCCTACCCTTCAGATTTCCTAAAACAAGCGGATTTATTGAAAGACAGCTTGGCAGAAGCGTTCCCGAAATTGTAAAAAAATATCAGCAAATAATTGTTCGCTCCGGTGAAAAAAGAGGCGTAAAAATGCTTGATGATTTGGTTTCAAATCCCTGGAATATGAGCAAAATTAAGGATTATAACACACTTGAAAAATATTACCTTGACGCAGTTGATAACTGCATTGACGGTGTTACCGAAATGTTTTTGCACCCGGCACTTCCTGTTGGCGAAAATCAGGGCGAATGGCAAAAAAGGGTGTTTGAATATCAAATACTCAAAAGCGGATGCCTGTTAGACCGAGCAAGACAAAGAGGTGTAACCGTAGTCAGCTGGAAAATATTTGACTCAATGTAACAAAAAACGGCTCAGGGATTTTTTCCTTGAGCCTTAAGCTGACGATAAAGTTATCTAAAACACGCCGAATAATATTATTTCAACCAATTCGTCTCACTTGTGAAAGGGAGATGTCAGCATTTTGCTGACAGAGGGATTGTTAAACATGGTTCAGTCCGTTTTAAACAATCTGCCGGCAGGCTTCGTGCCTGCTCTTTTTTATTGTCAAAATCCACAATATAATAATAAAATAAATTATAAAAATCTATTGAATAGTTATTTAATATATGCTACAATATGTTCGTCACAAACGATTTGAATGAAAGAGGACGGTTAAATGGCTAATTATACGCAGGAGCAACACAATGAAAAAAAGGTTGCTCTTATGGAAATGTGCTTTAACGGCTTTGCCGATTTAGGATTCCACGGCACAGGTATTCGTACCTTGGCTAATTATTGCGGATGTAACACATATATGATTTATACTTATTTCAAGGATTTGGATGACCTTATCATTCAGTCCACCGAATACTGTATGAGCAAGGTTGAGGATGACTTTATGGCTAAAGCCCCCACAGATGTTGAGGACCTGTGGCGGTTTATAGACGAGATACCGTATTGGACGGCGAAAAAGCACGGCAAAAAATACAGGCTTATGTATCAGGTTTATACTCACCCTAAATACATAGAATACGGCAAAAAATTCTTTGAAGGTGTTGATAAGCGTTATACGGAATACGCAAAGAGCTTGGAGAATAAGCTCGGTATTCCGCACGAAAAGCTGACACCGCTGATTTTCATTTTGGTTAGAGCCTGTGTGCACTACGCACTCTTTGAGGATGAGTTCTATATGAAATCGCAAATAGAAGCGCTGAAAGAAACCCTTGAACTCTTTATTGCAAAATACAACCCTAACATAAACAAATAGGAGGAAAACATTATGAAAAAGCGGATTATGAGCATAGTATTGGCAATATGCCTGGTGCTGACATTAGTGCCGACTACGGCGTTTGCCGATGGGGATACACCGCAAACAGACACAGACGGTGTGTACCAAATCGGCACAACGGCGGAGCTTTACGGCTTTGCACAGCTTGTAAACAACGGCAACACAGACAAAAACACAAAAGCAGTTCTCACAGCGGATATTGTTGTCAACAAAGATGTGCTGAAAGCTGACGGTACATTAAACACCGGTACTTTCACCGACTGGACGCCTATTGGATATTGGAACTCAACGACTGGCCATGTCTGTTATTCAGGCACATTTGACGGACAGGGTCACACAATCAGCGGCTTGTATTTCAATGATGCAAACACAGACTATGTCGGCTTGTTCGGCGACCTCCAATCAGGCGAAATCAAAAATGTAGGTGTTGTTGATTCATATTTCAAAGGCGGTGTGAATGTCGGCGGCGTGTGCGCATGGAATTTTGGCGGCAAAATAACCGGCTGCTACAACACCGGCACAGTCAGCGGTAATTATGTAGTTGGCGGCGTGTGCGGATATAATGCAGAGGGCAGCAAAATAACCGCCTGCTACAACA
>JBJEPO010000133.1:0-9362 GCA_051881275.1 Eubacterium sp.
TTTCAATTCTATCATCGTTTCTGTTCCTTCCATACAATTTTTAAAAAATTCTCCAGCAGTACACTGAGCACAACAATCATTAGCGTTACGGCAAACACCTGCTGATAATTGATTGTATTTTTTGCCGATGAAAGCAATGCGCCCATGGAGCCTGTGGGTGTGGATATTACCTCCGCCGCCACGCCTGCCTTCCAGGCTATTCCAAGTCCTGTAATACAGCCTGTTCTCAGCTGGGGAGATATGAGGGGAAGCTTTATTTTAAACAAAATTTCACCCTTTGACATACCGTAAACCCTTGCCATTTCAACAAGCTTGCCGTCAACGGAATTAAGCCCTGCCTGAGTGTGACTCCAAATTATAGGCAGAACCATTAAAAACGAAATAAACGACGGCAGTATTTTTGTGGGTATCCAAAGCCATGCCAATATGATAAAGGCGGCTACGGGAACGGCTCTTACCAAATGCAGAACAGGGGAGGAAATGCTTTTAAAAATCTGCGAGTGACCTGCAAGAAGACCTCCCAAGACTCCGATAATTACGGCTACGAGAAATCCCGATACAATCCTAAGCAGACTTGACATCACAATCTGCCAAAACTGTGCGCTTGTACAATTTTCAATAAATGCCCTAAAGGTTTCAAGAGGCAGGGGAATTTTAAGCAGAAGCCTGCTGTTTGCCAATTGTGCCCCTGCCTGCCATACAATTATCCAAAAAATAATTGAGCCCACCGCTAAGGCGGGCTTTTTTATCTTATTTTTCATACCAGAAATCGTCGCCGGGCATTGCTCCGCCTATTGATTTTGGATTTGCGGTATAAAGAACGTTAAGGTATCCCGTAAGCTGTTCCTTCATTTCACTGCCTGTTACAAAGCATATATTGCAGTAGGGGATTGCTTTTTTGGCAACTGCCGCCGCCGCAACTATTCCGTACTTCTCACAGAGAGAGGCAGTGGTATCAATATCCTCGGTTACAGCGTTGATTGACTGCTCATAATCTGCAAGGAATGCTTCAACTGCCTGGGGATTTTCGTTCAAAAATTCAGTGCGAACTACAACACATCCCATCATTAAAGCGGAGTCGGGATTAACCTTTTCCCATTCCTCTGTTAAATCAAGGCTTTGTGTTGAGCCTTCGTATTTTGCATTTATTGTTGACGCTACCGGCTGAGGAGCAATTATAACTGCCTCGGGGTCTGTTGCCCATACGGGAACAAGGTCGGTACCCTCTGCCTTATACTCAATCTTAACGTCTTTTGCCGGGTCAACGCCGTTTTCGGTAAGTAAATATTCAATAATATACTGGGGATTTGCGCCCTGACCGGTTGTGTAAATTGTTCTGCCTTTAAGGTCGGCAATGCTCTTTATTTCAGCGCCCTTGTTGTTAAGCACATAAAGCACACCCATTGTGTTTACGGCAATAATCTTAACACCGCCCTGAGTCTTGTTGTAAAGACTTGAAGCCATATTTGTTGCCACAGCGGCAATATCTGCCTCGCCGTTTGAAATTTTGGAAACAACCTCGTCGGGAGATGCCGCAACGGTGAAATTATAGTTTTCACTGCCTTCGCCCTTTTCAGCCTTGTCCATTAAATTAACTGCGCCGATACCGGTGGGACCGCTGATAACATAGGCATTTACATCAACCTTCTGCGCCGCAGTTGTTTGGGCGGCTGTTGTTTCGTTTTCACCTTCTGCCGCCGAGCAGGCCGCAAAGGAAAACATCATCAATACTGCTAAGCATACACTTAATACTTTTTTCATTTTACATCACCTTTATAATTTGATTTTTTCTTTCAATAAGACCTCTTTCGCTTAGCTCATCTACGGCTCGGTAAAGACTTGTTCTGCCGATGGAGGTGAGCCTTGCCAAGGATGTCATATTGTTAATTTTAACAACATTATTTTCGTCTGCATTATTGCAAAGATACAGGTACAGCTTCGCCGCAGCACCCTTACAGGTGTAAAGCTTAATCTTTTGATTAAGGTATCTTATTCTGCCTGACAGAAAAGTAATGTAGTTGACTGAGGTTACGGGATATTT
Source organism: Eubacterium sp. (assembly GCA_051881275.1). GTDB lineage: Bacteria > Bacillota > Clostridia > Oscillospirales > Acutalibacteraceae > Eubacterium_R. The sequence goes on from JBJEPO010000133.1 coordinate 2,042, forward strand.
TTCAAAAATTTTCTTTAACTCGTCTTCGGCTATAAACTGAACAAGGCAGTCCGTTTTAGTAACAATTTCACTGATATATTTTTCACCTGCGCCGAACATTGAGCCCACGCCGAATATATCACCCTCAATGAAATTCTTTTTAACTACGTTTTCCGATACAGCCTCAGCTCTGCCCTTTAAAAAAATGCCCATAGCATTTTGAAAGGCGTCGGCACTGTATATAGTTTCTCCCTTGGCAAAGCTTTTGCATTCCGTCAAGGATGAGATTATATCCTCCCTGTCGCCTTCGGCAAGACCGTTAAATAAAAATAAATTTCTAATATCATACATAACATCACCGCTTTGTGTTCCACTTGGAACAGTTTTATTATATGGTATAATTTCCCCCATGTCAATAAAAATATCCGTTTAACTGCCGTATTATAAGATATAAAATAAAAATGTTGACAGCCGAAAGCTTTTTTGATATAATGTACAGGCTTGTTAACACAGGCAAATATCCTTGCCCGAGGATATCGGGCCAATAGTCCAGAAGGAGGTGCTGAAGAATGGCATTAAAGAATTACGAAATCGTTATGGTTTATTCACTCTCAAAGGGTGAAGAGGCAGTAGAATCTCTTAAAAAGAAGTTTACTGACCTTATTTCTAAGAATGGCACTCTCGGTGAAGTTGAAGAATGGGGCAAGAGAAAGCTTGCATATCCTATCAACTACGAAACAGAGGGTTACTACGTTCTTATTAATTTCTCCTGCGAGGAATCATTCCCTGCAGAGCTTGACCGTGTAATCAACATTACAGACGGCGTTCTTCGTTCACTTATCGTTGCAAAAGGTGAATAAGGAGGCTAAATTATGATTAACACAGTCGCTTTAATGGGCAGATTAACCTACGAGCCGGAGCTTAGAAAAACACCCAGCGGTGTATCGGTAATCAGCTTCCAAATCGCAGTTGACCGCAATTATCAGCGTTCAGGCGAGGAGAGAAAGGCAGATTTCATTGACTGCACAGCTTGGCGTCAGACAGCGGAATTTATTTCTCGCTATTTTCACAAGGGCTCAATGATTGCCGTTGAGGGTTCAATCCAGACGGAAAATTATACCGACAAGGACGGCAACAGGAAAAAGCAGGTACAGGTAGTAGCAAATAACGTATCATTCTGCGGTTCAAAAGCGGAAAGCGACGGCGGTTCACAGGCTTACAGTCAGCCTGCACCCAGCTATGCAAACGCCGACAATTCCGATTTTGAAGAAATTGTTGATGATGACGACGATTTGCCGTTTTAAGAAATTTAACTTAATCTCACAAAGGAGGAAATAACCATGGCATACAATAAAGGTCCCAGAAAAGGTCGCAGAAAGGTTTGTCAGTTCTGCGTTGAGAAGGTTGACGAGATTGATTACAAAGATGTAACCAAGCTTAAGAGATTTGTATCGGAAAGATCAAAGATTCTTCCCCGTCGTGTAACAGGTACATGTGCAAAGCATCAGAGAGAGCTTACAACAGCTATTAAGAGAGCACGTCACCTTGCACTTCTCCCTTACATTTCAGACTAACTAATAAATGTCATCAAGCGGATTGGACATAAGTTCAATCCGCTTTTCTTATTATTTTTTCATTTTTTTATTCAATGACACACAAAATACATAAGTATATGATATTTTGTACTTGATGATAAAAGACGTCTTAATTACCCTGCACAAAAGGAGAGGAATGTATGTATAAAATTCTTGCGGCGGATGACGAAGCGAAAATCCGCGAGGCAATATACGATTATTTAACCGCCAAGGGCTTTGATGTAACTCTTGCCTCAAACGGCGAAAAGGCTGTCTGTGCCGCCGAAAAGGAAAATTTTGATTTGATTATCCTTGACGTTATGATGCCTGTCAAGGACGGCTTGCAGGCGTGCCGTGAAATCCGCAGCTTCAGCAAAACGCCGATACTGTTTTTGTCGGCGTTGGGGGAGGAGAGCGATTTTCTCAAGGGCTACAAAAGCGGCGGCGACGATTATATCGTAAAGCCTTTTCCGCTGTCTGTTTTGCAGGAAAAATGCAATGCCATGATTAGACGCTTTAACGGTGTAGGTGAAAACAATCAGCTTACCCTGTCGGGAATTACCGTTGATTTTAACGGCGTAAAGGTTTTTTCAAACGGTGCACAGACTGATATTTCCGGCAAGGATTTTAAACTGCTATCCTATCTGATGCAAAACAAAGGCACGGTTATCAGCCGGGAAAAAATTCTTGATTATGTGTGGGGCTACGATTTTGACGGAGATTTGCGTGTGGTGGATACACATATAAAAAGGATAAGACGCTCTTTAGGCGAAAACGCCGGCTGTATCAAAACCGTGTTCAATTCGGGCTACTGCTTTGAGGAGGTGTGACTATGAGTAAAAAAAGACTTTTCGCCTTTGTGTTCGCAGGGGTGTTTGCACTGTACATAATATGCGGTATTATCACTTTTTCCTCGGCGAAAAAGTATGTTGACCAAACGTATATTTCCGCCGTTAACAATTTTACAATGGAAATTAATGAATCGGAATTTTCCGCAATGACACAGTATGACGAAACCACGGCGGAGGATGCCGAGGAGGTGTTCATTTCAAACTGCCGGAGCATAGGCTATTTCGGGGATTATCCCTTTGCACTGACCGTAATAAAGGGCGACAGTCAGGTTATATGCAAAAGCGAGTCCTTTATTAGCTTTTCCAATGACTTTACGGGAGAGGAATATTATGTTCCCATAGACAGCTATCTTACTACCGAAATGAAGGATGAAATATATGATTTTCAAAAGAAATATTATGACAGCAGATTAGGCGTTTTTGAATACAATATTAAAAATGAAGAAATCCTGCCTGTCAGTATGACCCTTGTTTCCGTTAATGATAAGAGTGCCCGGCTGAAAATTAATTTTTCATCAGACAAAGCCGAGAAGCTTGTTAAAGCGCCATTAGGTGAATACAGCACCAACGGCGAGTATTCAACAATGCTTGATGTAACCTTTTATAATTTAAAGCAAAGGGGACTGTATCACGAAATTTTTAACGCTCTCAGCGAAAGGGCAAGTCTTGAAAATGTTTCTGCAATCGCATCTATGAGCGAGGAGGAAAGGGCAAATCACGACGACTGCTTTGATGAGTATCTTGACAATTTTCAAATCAGCGACGAAATGTACACCGTATACGCCGTTATTGCTCACGATACAAATTATGACGCACTGAAATCCGACGTTTTTAAAAACGGTATAATAAATCAGACTGTGCTTTTTGCCATTGTCGGTGCGGTTATTTTTATTGCGGCAGGTAAAATGTACGATAAAACAAAGCGTTTAAACGACTCCAAGCAAGCGTTTACCGCCGCCGCGGCACACGAGCTTAAAACACCTCTTGCGATAATTCAAAATCAGTGCGAATGTGTTATGGAAAACGTAAATCCCGAAAAAAATGAGATGTATGTTAATTCCATTTATGACGAGTCACTTCGTATGGGTGCTCTGGTGTCGGAGCTTTTGGAGTACAACCGTCTTGTCAGTGCCGACAAGGTGCACAAGGACAAAGCATTTCTTGCGGATATAATCAATGCCGAGCTTGATAAGTATAAGCCGCTGATGGATAAAAACGGTCTTGGCGTAAGAAAAAGCATTTGCGACAGAGGAGAAATTGTATGCAATGCAGAATTGATTGCTCTTGTGGTTGACAATTTCATTTCCAACGCAATAAAGCATACTGCCGGTGGCGAGAAAATTTCGGTTGATTTAAGCAAAACAGCCTCGGGCTACCGTCTTAGCGTTTTCAATCCCGGAAAGGGCATAAAAAAGGAATATCAAAAAAATCTGTGGGACGTGTTTTACCGTGACGATAAGGCACGAAGCAGCAGTGATAATTCCTGCGGTATGGGTCTTGCACTGTGCAAGCAGATACTGCGCCTGCACGGCTATAAATACGGATTTGAAAACAGGGAGGGAGGCGTAGAATTCTACTTTATTACTCAATAAAATCATCACAAATCAAACTCTATTCACGGAAAACATTACAAAAAACGGTGCCTCTTTTGAGACACCGTTTGTCATTTCTTATCTCTCAATTTTTTAAAAAAATCCGACAGGAGCGAGGCACATTCCTCCTCCATAATTCCTCCGTAAATCTGCGGCTTGTGGTTATAGGGCAGGGCGTTGAAGTCGGCAACGCTTCCGAAGGACCCTGCCTTTTTGTCATAAGCACCGAAGTAAACATTTTTGATTCGGGAGTTGATAATAGCTCCTGCGCACATAGGGCACGGCTCCAGCGTAACATACAAATCGCACTGCCATAGCCTCCAGCCGCCTAAGCTTTTGCAGGCGTTGTCTATGGCTTCAATTTCCGCATGGTAAAGGGCGTTTTTGCCGATTTCACGGCGGTTTCTGCCCTCACCGACAATTTCGCCGTCCTTTACAACTACTGCCCCTACGGGAACCTCGCCCTCGTCTGCACTTATTTTCGCCAGTTCAACGGCTTTTTGCATAAATTCATTCATAGTCAGACTTTCGTTACCGTGGTGGCAGTTTCAATTATAAGCAGAATAAACGGAACTGCCAGACCCGGCAGCAGCATGGCAAGCTTTGTGCCGAGAGAAAGCTCACTGCCGTCCTTTTCCTTCTTTTCCTTGCTGTCGGCAAAGGTAAACTGCTTTTTAACAACGAGATAAACAAGTGATGCAATCGCAAGCACTGCCCATACGATGAACATTATAACAACAACATTTTCAGCAGTTTTTTCACCGGCGGCGTATTTTATAATATCCTGGGTTACGGAAAGCCCGTTGTTAAAGGTGTGTATAAACATTGCAGGAACAACGCTGTCTGTTTTTACAGTGATGAACGCCAGCACAAGACCAACTAAAAATGCAAAAACAAACTGAATTACGTTTCCGTGAATTAAGCCGAATACAACGCTGACGGCAATTACGCCAAAGGCTTTTCCGTGCTTTTTTAGCAAGCCTAAGGTACAGCATCTCATTGCAAATTCTTCGCACACACCGGGAATAATTGCAGTGGATATTACCAGAGCAATGCAGGAGAATATACCGTCAGGCTCCAGCATATTGCTTTGTGAAAGCTCGTATCCTGCCATTTTGAACAGATTGATTATAAAATTAGTTACATAATTTGCTATAATACAGCATCCCATACCGAAGGAAATCCATACGCATGAGTTAAAGAACCCTACCTTTTTTGTGGGTACAACAGGTCCGTCATACTTGCCCTTCATTATAAGGCTTAGTATTCCGAAAGGAATTACCAGCGAAAGAAGATGCACCGCAACTACATTGAAGCAATACTGAAATGTTGCCGAAGAATAGTAAACGTCTGTCAGTCCCAAGCCTGTCATAACCGAAACGGCAATAAGCTGTATAATAAGATAGCATACAAGCACAATTCCTATTGCAAAGCCTAATTTCAGTATTTCATTTTTTTCTTTCTTACGCTTTAAATAAATTTCTCTGTTTTTTTCTGCTTCCTTTGGGTCAAAGGGATGTGAGTATGCATTTGCATAAGGGTTAGGCTGATATGGCTGTTGAGGATAGCCGTAAGGGGGCTGATTATAAGGCGGATAGCCCGTCTGCTGATAATTTACGCCCTGACTTTGATTGTATGGATTTGTCTGATACTGAGGAGGGTAATATCCTCCCTGATAATTTTGGTTGTTTGGGTTGTTTGGGTTGTTGAAAGGTTCCTGCATAGTCTGTTAGTTTTCATCCTCCTGAAGAAATAACTCTTTGAAGTAAGGCAGTTCTTCTATCCAGTCACAGTATGTGTGCCATTCCTGAAGCTTGTGATTTTTTCTTGCAAAATATATGCCTGCAAGGTTTTCGTAATTCAATGTGCAGGTGCGCATTTGGTTGTAGGATGTGGGCAAAAGCTGAATAATTGTGTACCAAATTTCCTTGTCCTTTGTTTCAAGATACTGAAGCCTTAAATCCTCCAGCACCTTAATAACCTCGTTAATTGCGTCGATGCCCTGCTGATTCATATGGTCTGTGGAAAAATCCGAAAGCTCAAAGGGCTTTGAGGTGATTTTGTGCATTGTTGATGTAGAGTTGGCAACGGTTGCCACCTTGTATGTGTCATATTCCTTCCACCAGTACATGGGTGCCGTAACGTCAACGGATACAAAAATCATTCTTACAAATTTTCTGTGGTCGGTGCCTGCCTTACAAAGACGCTTTGCCAAAGACAAATCATTTTCACCGAATACAAACTCGCCCTTTTCGTTATAGTACGAGTCGTATCTGCCCCAGGAATTCATTGGGTTACGTGCGCCTCTCATGGCGTTTTCAAAATTCATTACCGACGTTCTTTCACACTTTAGCATAGTATATTTTCTCCTAAATTGTTTTGCTTATTTCCTTTATGTATTCCTTTAACTGCTCGGCAGTTTCGGGATGCTTAAGTCCCACTTCAATATTAGCCTGCAAAATACCGAATTTGTTGCCCATATCGTATCTTGTGCCGATATAATCCACCGCCGTTACGCCCTTGGCTTGAGCCAGGGCTTTCATTGCGTCGGTTAACTGAAGCTCGTTGCCTGCGCCCTTGGGCGTTTTTTCCAAAACATCAAATATTTCGGGCGGCAAAACAACTCTGCCTAAAATTGAAAAATTGGACATTATTTCTTCTTTTTTCGGCTTTTCTATCATATCGGTACAGTTGTAGCAGTTGCCCTCAAGGTGCTCCACTGCCAAAGAGCAGTATTTTGTAATGGCGTCCTCGCTGACCTCCTTAACACCTACTGCGCCTTTTCCGTATTTGTCATAAGCCTCAATAAGCTGCTTTGTTACGGGATAGTCCGATATAATTACGTCGTCGCCGTATAATACGGCAAATGGCTCGTTGCCTACAAAATTCTTTGCGCAGAGTACGGCGTGACCGAGACCGCCTGTTTCCTTCTGCCTGAGAAAATAGATGTTGCCGAAGCTTGAGCACTGCTTAACACTGTTAAGTATGTCGCTTTTATCGGCGTTTTCGCTGAGCTTGGTCTCAAGCTCAAAGGCGTGGTCAAAATGGTCCTCAATTGCGCCTTTTCCCCGGTTTGTTATAATTAAAACTTCCTCAATTCCCGAGTCAAACGCTTCTTCAACAATATATTGTATTGCCGGCTTGTCAACTATGTTGAGCATTTCCTTGGGCACTGCCTTTGACACCGGCAGAACTCTTGTACCCATTCCTGCCGCAGGGATAATCGCTTTTCTTATTTTCATAATGTTTCCTTCCTTTTGTTACGTAGGGTAAGCAAGTGAGATAAATCCGAACAAGCCTAAAACGGCTTGATTTCGGCATATTT
>JBJEPO010000134.1:0-1693 GCA_051881275.1 Eubacterium sp.
TGCAAAATGAGAAAATGTCATTGACGGAACAGTTCTGCCTGCTGATTTTTCAATGCCCTTAACACTCCATTCGTACCAAGCAATCTGCTCGTATCCCATATAAACCTCTTTGGTATCGCCGTTATCGTATTTTATATATTCTCCGTTGTCAAAAAGAAAAAGAGAATAAACGGGCTCGCCATTTTCCGTTATGTTGATAACATAATTACCGCAGCCATAGAGATTTGACGGACCCTTTTCCATAAGGCAGTATTCCGATTTCATATATTTATCTGCCTGCCAGTTTCGGCTTGTGGTGGGTATTTCGCTGTCGTGATTGCCAAAAGCGGTTGCCCACGGAATTTTATAGCCGTTCATATGCTTAATGAAATTGTTTATTGAAAATCTGCTTGCAAGGGCGGAAAGATTATCACCGGGCAACACGATTAAATCCGGCTGTGTTTTTTCAACAAGTGCATCCATCTGCTCATAGCATTTTTTATTTTCGCCCAAATCAGACCAAAGCTGTGTATCCGTGAACATCAGGATTTTGAAATCCTCACGGTCCTTTTCAACTGCTTGAATTTTTGAAATATCAAATTCATCGCCCGCACTCCATATCTGAGTGTGCTTTTCGCCTGTTAACGGAAAGAACAGTACACCTGCAACTATCAAAACAAGCACAAGCAATACGCAAATACAAATTTTAATTGACTTTATAACTTTATTTTTTACTGTCATTGTAGTTCTCCTATTTCACATTGTAACCATCATATCCCTGTGAATAATATTTTTCATCAAAAGGAATATTTGATGCTATCCAAGTTGTTCTTTCTTCAAGGCTTTGCTCGCCGTGGCCTTTACCGATACCGCCGTGGTCATTTGCAAAAACAACAAGCCATTCTTCGTTACAATTCTTTTCTCTTTCTGCAACAGCCTGCAAAACGGAATAAGCATACATATCACAGTTGATTACTGCACCTGAATATTCCGTGCTTGTCCCAAAGCCGAAATTATGTCCTGCCGTGTCAATATTATGGAAAATACCGCAGATAATATCGTCACCCGCTTCCATTCTTTCAAGTATGTAATCACGCATACCCGTATCATACGGTGCGGATGCTGACGGCGTTTCGGGAGCAATGAAATTGTAAAGTTCAAGTGTTTCTGCGTAGGTATCCTTTAACTTATCCTTTTTTACACGGTCTATATCACAGATTTGCATAGGAAGATTTTTGTCCATAACAAGCTTTACTTCTTCCTTTAAATTCAAATCAAAATACTGGTCCCAGTCAAATGCAACGGATGTATTTAAGCCTTTTTCTGCATATTCAAGTATAAAGGTTTTGTACTGCATATTTTTGCTGTCGTCATTGGTTTTGATACCGTGCTCTGTTCCCCAAACACCTGTAAAATGTGATGTCCAGCTTGCAGAGGTTGAGGTGGTTTGCTCGGTGTCCGTTCCTGTTTCTCCTCCGCAATAAGCAAGATAAATGCCTCCTTTTTTCTGTAACTCGGCAATACCGCTAACGCCTGTTTTTGAATTATTTGCATTGTTAAGAACATATGGCAGTGCATCTGCTCTCATACCGTCAAAGCCTATAAACAAAACCTTGCGTACCTTTCCGTTAGGAGCAACTGCCGCACCGTCCTTGATTTCACAAGCATCCAGAAAATCGTGAACGTGATTGTATGTCTGATATTCGGGAATGGA
>JBJEPO010000135.1:0-9286 GCA_051881275.1 Eubacterium sp.
GACTGCCGGGAAAATGATTGGTATGGCTAAAAACAGACACGGTAAGGACTGGATAAAAATATTCTTTGACTCTCCGTTTATTGCCAAGCCCGGTAAATTATTTATGTACGTAAATGATAATTTTTATCTGCTTTCCGCAATTATCAGCAAGGTTTATAACGAAACTCTTGTGGACTTTCTTTACCCCAGGCTTTTTGAACCCCTCGGTATAGAAAAGCCTGTGTGGGAAACGGATATGTACGGCGTTGCCTCCGGCGGCTGGGGACTCTATCTTAAAACAGAGGATATGGCAAAAATATTTGTATGCTATTCTCACGGCGGCGTCTGGGAGGATAAACAGGTTATCCCTGCAAGTTGGGTTAAAGAGGCAACCGCTTATCAGGTGCCAACTGTTAAAAAAGGTCATGTTGATAACACTATGGGCTACGGCTATGGCTTTTGGAGAACCTCTTTACCCGATACATACAGAGGCTACGGACTTTTCGGTCAGCTTGGATATGTTTTCGGCGGAAAAGATACGGTCCTTGCTATTACAGGTTCAATTTCAAAGGATGAATTTCTCGCTGATGCTATCAATGATATGTACAAAACTCTGTGGGACGAGCCACAGAGCGAATATGAGGAAAAGCTGCTTGAAAAAATTGATTCCTTTGCCGATATGGACAGTATTTACAGCGAAAGCAGAAACAGCGAAATAGAGAAAAAATATAACTGCAAAACTCTTAAAACACGTTCTACAACCTTTGCCTCAATGCTTAATGCAACAATAACCACCGTTATGGATAAGGCGTTGGGATATATAGACAGATTTTCCTTCAGCCTTGATAAAGACAATAACCTTTATCTGCTTTGGAAAGAGTGTACTTATGTAAACAGTATTAAGCTCGGTATGAATAACGAGTATGAAAAGACGAAGGTGGATTTGGGCGGAATGATTTATACCGCCTGTACCAAAGCGGCGTGGACGGCTGAAAATATCCTTACCGTGCTTGTACGCTTTGAGGAAACAAGCCAGGTAAGACGCCTGATTTTTGATTTTACAAATCAAAATCATATAAAGGTCAGCAACGATTCTTTCCCGGATTTGCCTAAGCTTGCGGCGCATTATATGGATTTTTCCGGCTTTCCTCTGCCTGAAAAGCTTGAAAAACTGCTGATAAAATATGTGGCTCCCGGCGTTCTGCTTCTCGGAGAGCCGGATTTCAGAATTAAGAGCAATTAAATATATAAAAATCACACGGCTTGGAGAAAAATTTCCAAGCCGTGTTTGATGTTGGGTTGTTTTATTATTGTTATTGCGTTGTCTTCGCTGTGTTAATTGATGCTATCAGCATACGGCGGATAGTTCCGCATAAATCCAAAAACGGTTTTATTTTATCATTGGGTAAAATTTCAGCGTTAACAAAGATTTCTAACCAGTATTCGGTTTCGTAGCATTCTTTAAGTGCAATCTGCATTTTTGATATAAAATCCGCTTTGCTTTGGGCATAGCTTGCTTCACGTATATTTGCACCTATTGAAGTTGCAGAACGTATGAGCTGATTCTTCAATACGCTTTGCCCTTTAAGATTGTTACAAAGCTTAACAATTTTTACGGACAAATCCATAGAATAAGTGATTAATTTTGAATCCTTCATAATATTTCCTTATTAGTGAAATATTGCGTTGCAATATGAAATAATTTTAGATAAAATTATGAAATTTTTGCTGACGCAAAAGTGAAATGAAATAAATTCATATACGCCGAAGGCATTTCACACACCGTAGGTGTATTTCACGCATAAAAGTGCATTTCACAAATTCACGAAAGTGAATTTATTTCGTTGACGGCACTCCAAAGGAGCGCCGTCATGGTGGACACGAAGGGAGTCGAACCCTCGGCCTCTGCAATGCGAATGCAGCACTCTCCCAACTGAGCTACGCGCCCGTGCGAAATATATAATATCACAAATTATTTTCTTATTCAAGATGAAAATATACCTGTTGAAAGAATTATCAGAATTTGTTAAAATAAATCGGGAGGGAAAATTATGGTTAAAGCATATAAAAACGAGATTATTATATTCTATATTTTGTCTGCTGCCGCACTTATTGCCGCCGTATTTGCAGATTTAAAAATTGATATACTGCTGAACAATCCCGAAAATCCTTTTGCAGTATGGTTTTACAATACGGGTGAAATACCCTGCCGGCTTATTTGTCCGCTGGCAGGCACAGTCCTTTTTTATACCCTTAGCAGTAAAATAGGCAAAATTGCGGGCGCCTTGATTTCGCTGGGCGGTTCTATGTATCTCGGCTATTATTTGGGCAAGCACTTTTTTACGGAAGAAAATCAAATGGCGTTCAGCCTTGTGTTCGGCTTGGGTATTGGCGTTATCCTGTTGCTTGCAGGAAAATTAATCGCAATTCCCGAAAGAATTAAAAAGCCTCTTATTGTTCTTGCAATTGCAGGAATTGCAGTTATGGCAGTTCAGTTATCCTTGGTTGAATTGCTTAAAACAATATGGGGCAGAGTGCGTTTTCGTGATTTAATTGCCGTTTCAAGCTATGATGATTTTACACCATGGTACGTGATTAACGGCGCAAATTCAAACAAATCCTTTCCCAGCGGTCATACGGCAGGGGCGGCAATGAGCTTTCTGGCAATGCTTCTGCCCTTTGCAGACGATAAGCTTATGAAATATAAAAAACTGCTTTTTGCGGTGCCTTTTGTATATACCTGCATAGTTGCAGTTACACGTCTTGTTATGGGCGCCCATTATCTGTCCGATGTGGCGGCAGGCGGACTTATCGGCTTTACTACGGTTATTATCGCTGTAAAAATAATTGACAGCAATAAAATCAAACGGATGTCTGATGTTAAATAATACCTATTGTTAAAGCATTAAATTGCCTTGTGAAATTTCTTATAATATGATATAATATTTAAAATTTTTTAAGGAGCGTGATGGTATGAATTCTTTTAAGCGGATTTTGTCTGCTTTTATGGCTTTGTGCGTATGCTCCTTTTGTTTTTCATTTTATGCGTTTGCATCGTCAGCGCCTACGGCTGATATAGAAAAAACTCAGCTGGGCACCGGTGATACATATTATTCATACAGTGTTGAAACAAAAACGCTGACTATTGAGGGTACAGGCGCAACTCCCGATTTCAGCAATACCTCTACCTCAATTCCGTGGTATCTGTGGCGTTCCGACGGCAGTATAGAAAATGTTGTGATTAAAGACGGCGTTACCGCTTTGGGTAACTATCTGCTTTATCAGGTTAAAACCGCCTCTATTACTCTGCCGGATACTCTTAAGCAAATACGCAGTTATGCTCTCGGTAATACCTTAGCCGTTACGGATTGGGTGATTCCCTTCGGCGTAACATCAATCGGCACAAATGCCTTTTACGGATGCTCAACTATGGAATCAATTACGCTTCCCGACACCCTTGTTTCAATAGGCTCAAAGGCGTTTTATAACTGTACATCACTTGACTCAATAACTATTCCGTATTCCGTTACCACTATCGGCTCAAACGCTTTTTATCAGTGCACGTCCCTTAATAATGTTGTATTTCAGTCCGAAACAAGCAGTGTAAGCATTTCCTCAAACTGCTTTCTCGGCTGTTCCTCGCTGAAGAATATTACCGTTCCTATGAATGCAACGGTCGGCACAAAATTTTTCGGCTATGCAGACAGCAGTACGAAATACACGGATGTCACAATGACTGTTTACAGCGGTTCAAACGGACAGACCTACGCCGACACAAACGGCTTTGCCTATACTGTCACCGACATCACTGATGCCGAATGTGCGGTTGAATATAAAAACACCTATGATGACAATAACGTAAACCGTAGCTTTGATTATTCATTTACCGCCGACAGCAGTATTGTGTATAATTTTTATACAAGAGGTGACTGCGACGTGTCTGCCGTGCTTAAAGACAGTGCGGGAAATACTGTCGCCTCCAACGACGATATAAGCAGTACGGATAAAAACTTTATTGTGTCCGCACAGCTTGAAAAGGGCAGTGAATATATCCTCACCGTGTCATCCTATAAAAGCACGGGTACTTACTCACTTTGGATTTATCCTCAGGTTATCAATACGGTGAATGTTAAGGGCGGCTTAACCTTTAACGCCTGTGACTCAGCCGACAACGGCGAATACAGGTATTTTGATATCACCGACGACCTGATTTCCGATTTCATTCTCACAATTACGTTTGAAAACGGCTTGCAGGATATGCTCTATTATCAAAGCGGATATTTTGACAACAGAAATATTGCATATAATGATACTCAAAGCGAAAATCCTTTTACCTGCGGCAGTAATACGGCACAGATTTCAGTGGGGGAAATCAATGCGGATTTTGAAGTGCTTGTAAATCACAGCTATACCCAAACCGTAATTGACCCCACCGTTGACGATGACGGATATACTCTTAATACCTGCGTGCTTTGCTCTGACAGCTACAAGGATAATTTTGTACCAACCACCGCAGTAACGGTCAGCGGACGTGCGGTTTTGGCACAAAGACCCGATATGAGCCACGCTGATAATATTGGGTACCCCTATGTATCCTTTTATGCTAACGGCAGGGAATATACGACCGACAGTAACGGCTGCTGGAGCTTTAACACCTTTGACAGCTGTGATATTACCTTTGTAAACAGATTCGGCAGTGACATTACCGTTCATTTTGATGTTAACGGCGAAAATGTTGATTACGGGGATATTGCGTTTGTAGGCTATGATTTCAATAAAGACAGCCATGTTAATGTTAAGGATTTTGCTATTTATGCCCGTCAGTACAGAAGCAGAGAGCTTTCTGCGGATTATTGGCAGTATGCTAAATATTTCTTATAGAAATCGGTGCGTTTTGTTCCGATTTCTTTTTTTATAATAAAATATATTTATTGTCTTGAAATAAACATTTAAACAATGTATAATCATATAAAATATTGCATATTTTCAGGAGGACGGAATATGAAAAAGGTTGCAATTATTATGGGCTCCGACAGTGATTTGCCCGTAGTTACACCTGCAATAAAACAGCTTAAAGAGCTGGGCATTGAAACAGAGGTAAGGGTTATGAGTGCCCACAGAACTCCTAAGGCTGCTCAGCAATTCAGCGAAAGTGCCGTTGACAACGGCTTCGGCGTAATTATTGCGGCGGCAGGAATGGCTGCTCATTTAGGAGGTGTTCTTGCGGCGTCAACTACACTTCCGGTTATTGGAATACCTTGCTCTGCAAAGGTGCTTGACGGTATGGATGCAATGCTTGCAACAGTTATGATGCCCCCGGGAATACCCGTAGCCACAGTAGGCGTTAACGCCGCCAAAAATGCGGCTTTGCTGGCGGCGGAAATTCTTGCGGTATCCGACAGCGAGCTTATGAATAAGCTTATAGAAATGAGAAAATCAATGGCTGACGCCGTGGCTGAAAAGGATGCGGCTCTCCAGGAAAAAATAAAAGAAATATAACTAAAGGAGAACAATATGCAGAAAAGCTTTAGCGACAGTTATGCAGCGGCAGGCGTTGATGTTACCGCCGGCTATGAATCTGTTGAACTTATTAAATCCCATGTTAAAAAAACAAATATCCCCGGTGTAATCGGTTCAATCGGCGGCTTCGGCGGAATGTTTGAGCTTCCCTTCGGTGAGTATAAAAATCCTGTTCTTGTATCGGGCACCGACGGCGTTGGTACAAAATTAAAGCTTGCTTTTCTTATGGACAAGCATGATACAATCGGAATTGACTGCGTGGCAATGTGTGTTAATGACGTTGCCTGCTCAGGCGCAAAGCCTCTTTTCTTCCTTGATTATATCGCCTGCGGAAAGAACTATCCCGAAAAAATTGAGCAGATAGTTAAAGGCGTTGCAGACGGCTGTGTTCAGTCGGGATGCGCTCTTGTAGGCGGTGAAACTGCCGAGCACCCGGGTCTTATGCCCGATGAGGAATATGACCTTGCCGGCTTTACCGTAGGTATCGGCGAAAAGGACAGGCTTGTGTCCGGTGAGCACCTTAAAGCAGGGGACGCTCTTATCGGCGTTGCCTCCTCCGGCGTTCATTCAAACGGCTTTTCACTTGTAAGAAAGGTGTTTGACATTGACAGTGAGGATAAAATCAATGTTTACGTTGACGAGCTGGGCAAAACTCTCGGTGAGGAATTGCTGACCCCAACAAGAATTTACGTTAAACCGCTTCTCACTCTTATGGACAGTGTAAGAGTTAACGCCATAAGCCATATTACAGGCGGCGGTTTTTATGAGAATGTGCCGAGAATGTTAAATGATAACACTCTTGCAGTTATTGAAAAGGACAAATGCTTCAAAAAGCCGATTTTTGATTTGATTGCAAAAACAGGCTCAATCCCCGAAAGAGATATGTACAATACATTTAATATGGGTACCGGTCTTGTTATTGCCGTTGACAGCGACAAGGCTGACGAGGCTGTTAGAATACTTAACGCATCCGGCGAACAGGCGTCTGTTATCGGCGAAATCAAAGCAGGCGAAAAAGGGGTAGAATTATGCTGAATATAGCAGTTCTTGTATCCGGCGGCGGAACAAATCTTCAGGCACTGATTGACGCTGAAAAAAGAGGCGAAATAGTAAATGGTAAAATCACTTGTGTTATTTCGTCAAATCCCGATGCCTTTGCCCTTGAAAGAGCGAAAAATAACGGTATTGCCACCGTTGTTGTGCCGAAAAAGGATTATCCCGAAAGAGCTGATTATACCGCCGCAGTAACCAAGGCACTTATTGATGCAAAGGCAGATTTGGTGGTTTATGCCGGCTTTATGATTATCCTTGATTCACAGATAGTTAAGGCGTTTCCCGGTAAAATGATGAATGTTCATCCTGCCTTGATACCCTCCTTCTGCGGAAAAGGATTTTACGGACTTAAAGTACACGAGGCTGTGCTTGAAAGCGGAGTAAAGCTTACAGGAGCCACAGTGCATTTTGTAACCGAGGACTGCGATGCAGGTCCGATAATTGCACAAAAGGCAGTGCCCGTGCTTAACGGCGACACCCCCGAAATACTGCAAAAACGAGTTATGGAACAATGTGAATGGAAAATTCTTCCCGAAGCAGTATCACTTTTCTGCCAGGGCAGAATTAAAATAATCGGTAATAAAACAGAAGTAATTTGAGGTAACATATATGATTATTAAATCTCTCGCTGAAGAATTAAGCGGCAATACTTATCCCGGCAGGGGAATAGTTTTAGGTAAATCAAAGGACGGCAAATGTGCTGTAATCGCCTATTTCATTATGGGCAGAAGTGTTAACAGCCGTAATCGTATTTTTGAAGAAAACGACAGAGGCGGTATTCGCACAAAGGCCTTTGACGAGTCAAAAATGGAGGACCCCAGCCTTATTATTTATAATCCAGTTCTTAAGCTTGACGGCAAAACCATCGTAACAAACGGCGACCAAACCGATACTATTTACGATGTTATGAGCGAGGGCGGATGCTATCACGACGCTCTTATCACCCGTGAGTATGAGCCGGATTATCCCAATTACACACCGAGAATTTCCGGTATTGTAAAGCCAAACGGCGACTATAATTTGTCCATATTAAAATCAAACTTAGGTCAGCCTCAGTGCGTAAGATTTTTCTATGAATATCCTGCCGTTGCAGGTCAGGGACATTTTATTCACACCTACAAGTGCGACGGAAACCCCATTCCGTCCTTTGAGGGTGAGCCTACTCCTGTTGAAATTGACGGTGATATTGACTCGTTTACCGATATGGTATGGAACAATCTTAACGAGGATAATAAGGTATCTCTGTTCACCCGTTTTATCAATCTTGAAAACGGCACAGAGGAAACAAGAATTATAAATAAAAATATATAACATTATATAAAGGGTGGCTTTTGTCACTTAGGGTAACGGTAATAATTAGAATCACGGATTACTATCGTTACCCTAAATATTTTAGGAGGTACATAATATGAGAGTTTTAGTAGTAGGCGGCGGCGGACGTGAACACGCCCTTATCAGAAAAATTAAGGAATCTCCCAGGGTTGATTATATTGCCTGCTGTCCCGGCAACGGCGGTATTTCTTATGACGCAGAGTGCTTTAATGTTTCTGCTACCGATATTGACGGCGTTGTAAAGCTTGCAAAGGAAATCAAGGCGGATTTTGTGGTTGTTGCACCGGATGACCCGCTTGTAATGGGTATGGTTGACGCACTCAATAAAGAGGGCTTTGCAACCTTCGGACCCGACTCAAAGGCGGCAATAATTGAAGGCTCAAAGGTGTTCTCAAAAAATCTTATGGAAAAATACAACATCCCCACCGCAGAATATAAGGTTTTCAGTAACCCCGAGGATGTTATTGAATATATTAAGGAGAAGAATGAATTTCCCGCAGTTATAAAGGCTGACGGTTTGGCTTTGGGCAAGGGCGTAATCATTCCCGAAAATCTTGATGAAGCCGTAGCAGGCGTTAAGGAAATTATGGAGGACAAAATCTTCGGCGAAAGCGGAAATAATGTTGTAGTTGAGGAATTTCTTACAGGCCCCGAGGTTTCCGTGCTCGCTTTTACAGACGGTAAAGCAGTTAAGCCTATGGTATCCTCTATGGACCATAAGCGTGCCCTTGACGGTGATAAAGGACTTAATACAGGCGGTATGGGTACTGTATCTCCTAACCCCTACTATACCGATGATGTTGCCGCCGAATGTATGGAAAAAATCTTTATCCCCACAATCAACGCAATGAACAGCGAGGGCAGAACCTTTAAAGGATGTCTGTATTTCGGACTTATGATAACTCCTAAGGGACCAAAGGTTATTGAATATAACTGCCGTTTCGGCGACCCTGAAACTCAGGTTGTACTTCCTCGCCTTAAAACAGATATTATGGATATATTTGAGGCAATCAATAACGAAGCTCTCTCTGACCTTGACATTGAGTGGGATAGCAGAGCCAGCGCCTGCGTAATTATGGCGTCCGGCGGTTATCCCAAATCATATCCCAAGGGAATTGAAATTAAAGGTCTTGTTAACGGACAGACCGACGGTGTTACCGTATATCACGCCGGAACCGCTCTTAAGGACGGCAGGCTCGTTACCTCCGGCGGCAGAGTGCTGGGCGTTACCGCTTTAGGCGATGACCTGCAGAGTGCCCTTAAAAAATCCTACAACGCAGTTAATGCAATAGAATTTGACGGTGCTCATTACAGAAAAGATATAGGAAAAAAGGCTCTTGACGCCCTTAAGCAAGTGAGATAAATCCGAACAAGCCTAAAACGGCTTGATTTCGGCATATTT
>JBJEPO010000136.1:0-1681 GCA_051881275.1 Eubacterium sp.
CCTGCTCCTGATCCATCCAGTCCATTGTTGCGGCCCCGTCATGTGTTTCACCGATTTTGTGGTTAACGCCGGTGTAGTAAAGAATACGCTCGGTAGTAGTAGTCTTACCAGCATCAATATGAGCCATAATACCAATGTTTCTTGTCTCTTTAAGAGCTACTTTTCTTGGCATAATATCCTCCTTGGATTAATAAACGGATTAATATCTGAAATGAGCAAATGCCTTGTTTGCTTCTGCCATCTTGTGTGTATCCTCACACTTCTTAACTGCTCCGCCTGTTGAATTAGCGGCGTCCATAATCTCAGCAGCAAGACGTTCCTTCATTGTTCTTTCGCTTCTTGCACGTGCATAAGCGGTAATCCATCTAAGACCCAGTGTCTGACGTCTTTCAGGACGAACTTCAAGAGGAACCTGGTAAGTAGCACCGCCGACACGGCGAGCCTTTACCTCAAGTACAGGCATTACGTTTTCCATAGCGGCCTCAAATGTTTCAAGAGGATCGTTGCCTGTTTTTTCTTTAATGATGTCAAATGCGCCGTAAACTATTTTCTGGGCAACACCTTTTTTTCCATCATACATAACGTTGTTGATCAAACGGGTTACAACCTTTGAGTTGTAAAGCGGATCAGGTAAAACGTCACGCTTAGCGATTTGGCCTCTTCTTGGCATCTTCGCTTCCCTCCTTCATTATAATTGATGAGTTCATAGGTACTCGGTTTTACCGTGGAGCCAACAAAAGTCAAACCACCATATATATGGTAAATAAACTATTGTCGGATATCCTTAGGTATCTAAAGAATTTAAGGCTTACTTCTTAGCCTTCGGCTTCTTGGCACCGTACTTTGAACGGCTCTGCATTCTGCCTGTAACACCCTGGGTATCAAGAGTACCGCGGATGATATGGTAACGAACACCGGGAAGGTCCTTAACACGTCCGCCGCGGACCATAACAACAGAGTGCTCCTGAAGGTTATGACCTACGCCGGGGATGTAAGCAGAAACTTCCATACCGTTTGTAAGACGTACTCTGGCAATCTTACGAAGTGCTGAGTTAGGCTTTTTAGGTGTAGCAGTCTTAACTGCTGTGCAAACGCCGCGCTTCTGAGGTGAAGCATTGTCTGTTACAACATTCTTCTTTGTGTTGAGACCCTTCAAAAGTGCAGGTGCTTTAGCCTTTTTCTCAAGGGACTTACGTCCTGTTCTTACAAGCTGATTAAAGGTAGGCAATAGTTTATCTCCTTTCTGTAAAATTATTAATGTGCGGTATGCACATATTAAATATTTTTGCACAAAATTACAAAAATATTTAATAAATGCACGCCGTGGGGCACGCAAATGCGCACCCCTTTTGGCGTTTTTAACAAATTATCACGGCACAATTTAGTAAATATTTACAAATTCTGTCGCACACAATGTTGTATTATATCACTCTGATGTGCTATTTGTCAAGAGTTCCTGCAATTGTTCTAAATTTAAAATTTCTTCGCTGCCCTCAGCACTGAAATAACTGGGAACAACATCAACATCTCTGAACACATCCATACCTGTACCGGCAGGAACAAGCTTACCGATAAGAACATTCTCTTTAAGTCCCATAAGCGGGTCAACCTTGCCCTTGATAGCGGCGTCGGTCAGGACACGGGTTGTTTCCTGGAAGGAAGCGGCAGACAGGAAGGAATC
>JBJEPO010000137.1:0-9253 GCA_051881275.1 Eubacterium sp.
CAACCAGAGAACAAAGGAAGTAAGATACTACAACAAGGGCGGCGCAATGGAAATTTCTGCTATGGAATCCGCACAGGACGCTGTTCAAAACTATGGCTATAACGCAACATTCCCGATTTTGCTTGATATTGAGGGTCAGCCGTCATACTTTATGTCTCTCTACGGTGACGGATATACAGTAAAGGGCTACGCACTTGTTAACCTTGACGATAAAACAATCGTAGGCACAGGACTTCTTGACGTGGCAAAGAGCGACGCAAAGGCACTTAATTCCGCAGTTGAGAATTACATTGACGCCCTCAAGGATAAGGGCAAGGTATCGTCAAATGCCAACGCTGAGGATTATAAGGTTGAGGAAGGCTCCTCATCAAATCAGCAAAGCAACACCGAGCCAAATACTACTGAGGCCGAAGTTGCAACGGATACCGACAGTAAAGCAGGCACCGTAACCGGAGAAATTACGGATATCAAAACATCGGTAAATGACGGTAACACCGTTTATTATCTCCAGATTGACGGCAAGAAATATTATTACATTCCTGCCGGCGACTGTATGGAGGTTCTCCTTATGCAGAAGGGCGACAGGATTACCGTAACCTATGATAAGGACAGCAGCTCGCAGTTTGTAAAGGCTTCGTCAGTTGACCAAGTTAAATAAATAAAAAATAAGGATATCGGTCAGCGGATGCTGTACCGATATCTTTTTAAGTTAAAAAAATTATCACAAAACGATGTCATAAAGGGATATAGTGTATATGATATCATTATTTTTAAATTTGATTGACAATCAAACCGAAAAAGAAAAATTTACGCAGTTATACAATACATATAAGGACCTGTTGTATTGGATAGCATTAAAAAAGACTAACAATATAGAAGATGCAGAAGAATGTGTACAAGAAACATTTTTATATGTGGCAAAGAATTTTAATAAAATCGGTGAGGTTGATTCAAAAAAGACGAAATGCTATCTGTCAACCATTGTTACAGGCTTTGCTATTGATATATACAATAAATCACAAAGGGCAAGCTCAGCTTCATACGATAATTGCGGTGAAATAATTCAATCACAATATTTTGAAAGCTATGAAGCTGCTGAATTATTGGTTTTATTTGATGAAATATTGGATGAAGAAAGCAAGGTTTTTTTCTACTTAAAATATATTTACAAATATAAAAGCAAAGAAATAGCAGAAATATACCGTGTTAAAGACTCTTATGTGCGTAAAAAATTGCAGTATGCTAAGGAAAAATTGAAAAAAGCACTTGAAGGAAGGGAATTAAAAAATGAGTAATCTTGAAAAGGCTTGCCTGCTGTCGTGCGAAAATTGGGTTGATTCTTTTCCTGCTGAAATACCAAAGCATAAATTCAGCAAAAAACACACAGAAACAATAAAAGAAATATGGCATCCTAAGGAAGAAAAGAAAATCCATAAATTTTCAAAGAAAACAATCAAAATACTGCTGATTGCGGCAATATTGCTGTCGGTGGCAACAACAGTATTTGCAATTCCTGCAAGCAGAGAATTTATTGTTGAAAAATTCTTTAATCATTCAGAATATAACGTGGTTGATACAAGTGATGTTAAAAAGGTAACATCTTTAAAACTGAATTATATTCCGAAAGGATTTGAAAAAACTGAAGATTACGGAGATATTTGCCTTTATGAAAAAGGGGACAAATCATTTTCGGTTCAAAAAAGCGAATTAACAGCAACTATAAAATTTGACACCGAAAAGCATGGAAGTGAAACCCTGACTATAAACGGCAGAGAAGCTGTTTATTCTAAATCGGATAATAACGAACAAGGTTTAATATTTAATAACGGAGAATATATATACGTAATAAGCGGAAATATTGACAAAGAAGAACTTGTCAATATTGCACAAAACGTGGAGTGATTATTTGTAAAAGAAGCCGAATTTTTGGCTTCTTTTATTTTTTTATCACAAAATGAAAAGATTTAGGGATTAAGTGTAATGAAAAGATTAATGAGGGAGGAGGTGCAATTAATGAGAAACCGAAATGTTAAAATCAGGGTGTCATGAAACTGTTAAAATCCGGATGAGTGGTAAAGCCGGAACAATTTTGACTACATCAAAGTCGGGTGGTAATATATGTATTTTTTTATATGTATGTCAGTGAGGAATATTACCAACGGTTTATTTATCGTAAATTGACACGAGAAAACTTTATATATGATTTAAAATAGAATTTAGGGAGATTTTATTATGAAAAAAATAATTTGTTTTATGTTAGTTACTTTATTTATTTTACAAATTCCATTTTTTGCCTATGCAAGTAATACTACTTCCAATGTCACTAATCCTGTTGAAAACAGTGTATTAACGGAAGAAGAAACGCAGATTTTGATGCTTATTGACAAAACGGTTAATAAAAATAAAAATGATGTTCAAATATTGAAGAGAGATGGTTTATTTGAAGAATTTTTAAATGAAGTTTCTTTTCAAATGGAAGAATATGTTTCTTCAAGCACCAATGAATTTTTTGAGGAATTATCAAAATGGGACATATCGCCAAAAGATAAAGTATCAGATATAGAGTTTAAAGCTCAAAATTATTTAAATAAATATTTTGATGGTATTCAAATCGGCAGCAGCGAATTTGAAGAATTGGTACACAAATACATAGATAATGAAGATATGGGTGTAAGGGCACTTGCTGATAATGATGTTGAATTTGGCCCATTATACTTATATATGTGTATTTATGATGCTTATGTATTGGAAAAAGAGAACACAAGTATTATGAATTATAGTGAATATAAAGAAAATGCTGATATAGAAAATTTACAAATGTCTGAAATAGCATATACTGACAGCCAGGAAGATTTTGTTGATACGATATCACCGCAAATATTGAATCAATATGTCCAAGTAAGTTCTACAACCTCAGCTTGGCCTAAGATGAAAGGCAACAATATTCAAAATTATGCACGAAATAATGCAGAGAAATACAATAGTAATTTTATTACTTTAGACAAGAATGCTGATTGTACGAATTTTGCTTCACAGGCCTTATATAATGGATTACTTCCAATGACATATACAGCTAATGATAAAAAAGCGAATGGAATCATTTCAACGAATGCGAGATGGTTTCATTTCAAAACAAGTTCAACAAAATACAGTATTTCCACCTCTTGGATAAGGGTAGTAGATTTATATGATTACTTATCACCGCATTATGCCGTTTATGAAACTTCAAAAGGTTCAAATATGACTCCTTATTTAAACAAAGGATTTTTGCTACAAGGAAAGCATTTAGTTGGCAAATATAAGCATTCTGTTATAGTGGTAATTAATAATGGAAAAGTACAATATTGTGCACACAGTTCAAATAGAAAAGATGAACCTATAAAAACATTTTATGATGGCTTTTCAAAGTATAGAGTCGTTCAAACCTATTAGTATAAGGTGAATTTATGAAAAAATTTTTATTGTTTTTATTTGCTATTATTATCACAATTTGTGCAATTCTTTGGTGCTTTATGGGTCAAAAAAGCGATGCTTATAACAAACACAAAAAATATCGTCAAACATTTGGTGTTATACAATACGAAACACTTAATCATTCATTATCTGATTCAGATATGAAGAAAGCTGAACCTGTCTTTGAGAAAGCAAAAAGTGCGATTTCTTATTCAGGAAATGAGAAAGATTGCAAAATTGAAAAACCGCTAATAAGCTTATGCAGATTTACAGATGAGTACAATTACACTAAAAATGTAAGTGATGTTGAATTATTAACGTATAAAGAAATAAATTCCGTTGGCTTTTTATGGGTTGAATATACACGGGAATGTTTTAATGACAATGGGGAGGTTGTAACAGGCTCATATAATACCTTGTGTCTAATTAAAACTAAAAATAATGACGGGAATATCAGTATAGAAGATGTTATTATTGAACCTTGAAATAATTTAGCTGTCTGTAATACAGCATTTGTTTATTAGGCTTAGTCGGATTTATCTCGATTACTTTAGCAAAGAGGAGGTGCAATTAATGAGAAACCGAAGTACTATAGCCAAACAGCTTGCTTTGATAATTTTGTCAGTTTTGATGATTTTTGGCAGTGCAATGATTTCCGATGCCGCTGTTATCAATGATGACGGAGTTAGCCCCTATTACGCAAATATTTATAGTTGTTCAGCAAATTTAGCCATATCCGGAATAAAAGCTGAATGTAAAGCTGATATTAAAGCAAACAAGTCTGTAAATCTTAAAATAAAGATGGAATTACAGAAGAAAAAGTCAAGCGGATATGAAACCGTTGAAACTTGGACAAGTAGCAAAACAGGAACGATTTTAGCTATGTCAAAATCAAGAAATATTAATGCTTTGTGCAAATACCGATTAAAAGTTACATTTACCGCCGGTACAGAAAAAGAAGTTGTATATGAATATTAATGAATCTTAAAAATTAAATATTCACATAGTCTCGACTCTAAATCTAAACCATATAAATATTCTAATAATAAGGTAACAACTAGTATAGCAAATGGTGTTTCTTCAGACGGAAAAAGCACTATTACGTCCACAGTATCATATTCTTATAACCCAAAAGGTCAATCAATCAATAATCAATTGGGTGAAAAATATATTAAAACTTGGAAAGCAACTCCAAACTCACACATTAAAAATGAATCTTGGAAAATATATCCGTCTATCATGGTTGTTAATAATAGTGGAACAACCAGTACAACAACAGTTCAATTGTATGTTAGTTCATTTAGAGTAGGAGGCGGAACAAGAAATTATACCATAAACAAAAATGCAAGCGTTATACTTAATTTTAAGAACCATAAATAAGTTCAATACATTTGGAGGAAAAATGTCAAATTTATTAAAAGTGAGAATACGAAAAAGCATGAATATGGTTTCAATATCGTTTTCTATCATCTCCGTTCTTGTTGCTTATTATGTAGGTATTGAAAAAAGCCGTAGTGTTCAAGGATTTTTGATAGGAATGGCTTTATGGCTAATATCCTTATCTCTTTCTATTCCTCTTGAGTTAACTAATAGAAATTTCTCAAAAAAAGAATCATTAAAGCAACAATGTCTGTATTTGGGAAATATTATTGCTCTGTCTTGGATTATGCCGTTTGGTGTGCTGCTGCCGTTTTTCGGGACATTTAATTTGGAAAAAGGCGTATTGATAAATTCAATCGGAATATATTATTGGATAAATTATTCGTTGATTTTTACCGGAGTATTTGTTGTGGCTTTTATCATCTATCAAATATTTAAAGCAATGAAAAATAGAAATATTGCTTTGGATGATAACTCTGAAATTTAATAAACACAGTTGAAGTAAATTTGTCTTAAAACAAACAGAATGATTATAAATTTGTCCGCAGGAGTTGTTAGTTATGAAAAAAATCTCAAAATTTAAGTGTGTAATTATCATTTTGGCTGTGGCTGTTGTTATTCTTATGGTCGTTGTTTTGTTTGACTTTTTCAAATTTTACAAACTTGAAACCTTTTCCGAAAACGAAATAGAAAATGTTTGCCTAACTATGAGTCAGATTTCGGACGCCGAAGTTAAAAGGTGCGATTTCCCCAACGACAATAAATATGTTTTATGCTTTGTTAACGGCGAGGATGAACAAGCTTTGTTTATTATAGAAAAGGTTTATTATCATAATCTTAAATCCACAGAAAGATTTAAGGTAAAATATGAAAATGTTGACTCAGAAAACGAAGTGTCATCTATTTCATTTGATATTGATGAGGCAAAGCAAGCAGTTATTTATTTTTGGAATGATGATATGCTGATTGAAAGTGCAGATTACACTTTGAAAGAAAACAAGACAAATAATATTAGCACAAACAGTATTTCCGATATACAGGATAATTATGTTTGTATTGAATATTTGTTTGACGACTTTAGCCTTGAGCAAATAGATTTTTATGATAGCAATAACAGTGTTGTTTACAGTGAAAAAAGAGCAGAAGGCAGACAAGGCGGTCTTATTGAAGATTAAAGAAAAAGGATATCGGTCAGTGTGTACTGCGCCGATATCCTTTTTTAATTAATCCAAATACAAAACGATTTCACCGTTTTCAACGGTCTTTTTTATATCAATTACACGCTGATTTTCGCTGCCGCGGAATTTCAGCATTATATTTTTCTTTTCTTCAATAAAAGGTCCGTCAACAAGTATGTCAATAAGCTTGAGCATTTCAATGCTGTGTTCGGTGAAGGCACGGCTTTGGGGACTTGATTTGCCTGTGATTTCCTCAATAGTAAAACCGCTGTAGCACCAAACATTCTTTTCGGGAAATCTTTGGTGAAATTCCTTCAGTAAGCCGATAATCTCCTGCTGATTTTCCGGCTCAAAGGGTTCACCGCCCAAAAGGGACAAGCCGTTAATCCAGTAATGGTCAATGGAATCAAGTATTTCCTGCTGTGTTTCGTGAGTATAGGGATTGCCGTAGTTAAAATCCCAGGTTATTTTGTTAAAGCAGTTTTTGCAGTGGTGTCTGCATCCCGATACAAACAGGGAAGTGCGCACACCCTCGCCGTTGGCAATGTCGTTTTTCTTAATTTCCGCCCAGTTCATATCATTACAGCCTTTCTGTATGCAAACGGCTGCCGAACTGGCAGCCGTTTGTTTGTTGTTATTTTTTACAGGTGAAGCACTCTCTCTTTAATTTCCTGTGTTCTGCCCTGATTCCAGAACTGGGTGCCGATGTAGCCGCAGGTACGGCGTGCAACATTCATTTTGTCCTGGTCCTCGTTACCGCAGTTAGGACATCTCCATATAAGCTTGCCGTCCTCGTTTTCGGTAATCTTGATTTCTCCGTCGTATCCGCAAACCTGGCAGTAGTCGCTCTTTGTGTTAAGCTCCGCATACATAATGTTGTCGTAGATAAATTTCATTACCTGAAGCACGGCAGGAATATTGTCCTGCATATTCGGAACCTCAACATAAGAGATTGCACCGCCCGGTGAAAGTGCCTGAAATTCGGACTCAAATTTAAGCTTTGTAAAGGCGTCAATTTCCTCGGTAACGTGTACGTGATAAGAATTAGTAATGTAGTTCTTGTCGGTAACTCCGGGAATAATGCCGAATCTCTTTTGCAGGCATTTTGCAAATTTGTAGGTGGTTGACTCAAGAGGAGTGCCGTAAATGGAGAAGTCAATATTCTCCTGTGCCTTCCACTTGGCGCAGGCGTCGTTCATGTGCTGCATTACCTCAAGAGCAAATGGCTTGCCCTCCTCGTCGGTATGAGATTTGCCTGTCATATATTTTGTACATTCATAAAGACCTGCATATCCCAGGCTGATGGTGGAATAACCGCCGAACAGCAGTCTGTCAATTGTTTCGCCTTTTTTAAGTCTTGCAAGAGCACCGTGCTGCCAAAGGATAGGAGCGGCGTCGCTGAGTGTGCCCATAAGTCTGTTGTGACGGCACATAAGAGCACGGTAGCAAAGCTCAAGTCTTTCATCAAAAATCTTCCAGAACTTGGTCATATCCCCGCCTGATGAGCAGGCAATGTCAACCAAATTAAGTGTAACAACGCCCTGGTTGAATCTGCCGTAATACTTTGGCTTGCCGTCAATGTCAACGTAAGGGGTAAGGAAGCTTCTGCATCCCATACAGGTGTAGCAGTTGCCGTTGCCGTTTTTGTCAACCTTAAGCTTCTTCATTACCTTTTCACTGATGTAATCGGGAACCATTCTCTTAGCGGTGCATTTTGCACTTAATTCCGTAAGATACCAGTAAGGTGAATCCTCTGTAATATTATCCTCCTCAAGAACATAAATGAGCTTCGGGAACGCAGGAGTAATCCATACTCCGCTTTCGTTCTTAACGCCCTGTATTCTCTGAGCGAGGGTTTCCTCAATAATCATTGCCAGGTCTTTCTTTTCCTGCTCGTTCTTTGCTTCGTTAAGATACATAAATACGGTTACGAAAGGAGCCTGACCGTTTGTTGTAAGGAGAGTTACAACCTGATACTGTATTGTCTGTACGCCCTTGCGAACCTCGTCACGCAGACGCTTTTCGGTAATTTTAACAATCTTTTCTTCCGTCAGCTCAGTGCCGAAATCCTCAGCCTCCTCAATAACCTGCTTGCGTATCTTCTCTCTGCTGACCTGTACGAAGGGTGCAAGGTGTGCAAGAGATATGGACTGTCCGCCGTACTGGCTTGAAGCAACCTGAGCGATAATCTGTGTTGCAATATTGCAGGCGGTGGAGAAGGAATGGGGCTTCTCTATCATAGTGTCGGAAATAACCGTTCCGTTTTGGAGCATATCCTCAAGATTAACCAAATCGCAGTTGTGCATGTGCTGTGCAAAATAGTCTGCGTCGTGGAAATGGATAAGACCCTGCTCGTGAGCCTCAACTATATCCTGGGGCAGAAGAATTCTCTTTGTGATGTCCTTTGACACTTCGCCTGCCATATAGTCACGCTGAACGGAGTTAACAGTGGGATTTTTATTGGAATTTTCCTGCTTAACCTCCTCGTTATTGCATTCAATAAGAGAGAGAATCTGATTGTCGGTGGTGTTGGCCTTTCTTACAAGAGAACGGGTGTAACGGTAACGCACATAACGCTTTGCCACCTCAAAAGCACCCTGCGCCATAATCTGGTCCTCAACGATATCCTGGATTTCCTCTACCGAAAGGGCACGGTTTGCCTTTGAAATTTTAAATTCTACAAATTCCGCAATGTCATTAATCTGACTTTTGGTAAGCTCTTCCTTTTCACATGCCTGATTTGCTTTTGATACGGCTAATATGATTTTGTTTAAATCAAAATCTACCTCGGAGCCGTTTCTCTTGATAATTTTCATAGTTTTTACTCCCTCTGTTTCGCTGAAAAATTCTTGCTTTTGTGTTTTTTGACCGTATAACAGTGAAATTATTACAAATATTACAAAATAGTAACAGATACGGTCACGCATCTTCTATATAATATCAAACCCTTGTGGTTATGTCAATAGAATTTTTGAAAAAAATACAAGATATTGTGCAAAAATTTTAATAACACAAAAAATAATACGATATGTAGAAAACACAAAAAAGCCAAATAATAAGCCGTAAACAGCAGAAAACGGCTTGTTTACGGCATTTTTTGACAAATAAATATTACAAAATGTAATACGAGTCCTACTGATTAATAATTTTCGGGCTTAACCTGGAAGAAGGACTGAGGATGAGCACAAACGGGGCAAACCTCCGGAGCCTTTTTGCCGATGCAGATATGTCCGCAGTTGATG
>JBJEPO010000138.1:0-47497 GCA_051881275.1 Eubacterium sp.
TACTTTATTCCCTTTAGCGGTGATGAGGATTTACAGCAGGTTAATATCACAAATGAAAGATACCGTTCTTCAATGACAGCAGTGCTTTCGGGAGAGTGGGATTTTAAATATTTCAAAAAAGTATCCGATATGCCGGCGGAAATTGAAACACAGACCTTTGATTTTGATAAGGTTCAGGTGCCGTCAACCTGGCAGCACACAGGCTATGAGGAGCCGTATTATCTTAATTCACGTTATCCCTTTAAGCCTAATCCTCCCTATTTCCCCGAGGATTGTTCCGTTGCGGTTTATCACAAAATGTTCAATCTTGACGATATTGACGGTAATTTTGTCATTACATTTTTAGGCGTTGCAGGCTCTCTTGAGCTTTTTGTCAACGGAAAATATGTGGGTTATTCCGAGGGCAGTCATAATACGGCGGAATTTGAGCTGAATGATTTTGTGGCTGAAGGCACTAACGAAATCTGCGTTGTTAACCATAAGTGGTGTAACGGCACCTATCTTGAGTGCCAGGATATGTTTCGCTGTAACGGAATTTTCCGTGATGTGCTTCTTACGAAAACCGGTGCAAATTCAGTTTATGATTTTCAGGCTAAAACCGCATTTAACGATGACCTTACATATAAATTGGAAATTCTGCCGTCCCTTAAGCTTACCGACGAGTGCGAGCTTTCGGCAACGCTGATTTTTGATGGCGAAACAGTTGTATCAAAATCCGTAAATGTTTCTCCCGGTGCGATAGATAAAATCGCCTTTGACAGTATTGAGGCTAAGGAGTGGAGCGCTGAGGAGCCTAATCTTTACGATTTGGTGCTGACTCTTTCAAAGGACGGTGAAATTGCCGAAATTATACGCCGCCCCATAGGCTTCCGCCATATTAATATAACCGGCAACATATTCTGCTTAAATGGCAGAAGCATTAAGCTTCTCGGTGTAAACCATCACGATACAAATCCTAAAACAGGCTATGTAATGACCGCCGAGGATATGGAAAAGGATGTAAAAATATTTAAGGAATATAATGTTAACTGCGTTCGTACCTCCCACTATCCTCCCGACCCGATGTTCCTTGATTTGTGTGACGCCTACGGAGTTTATGTTGTGGACGAGGCGGATATAGAAACCCACGGCTGTGAATCTGAGGGCAACAGAAAAGCCTGCTCACACAATCCTAAGTGGCAGGGACATTATTGGGACCGTGTTTACCGTATGTATGAAAGGGATAAGAATCATCCGTCAATTACAATGTGGTCCTTAGGTAACGAATCCCACGGCTATAAAAACCATGACTATTGCTATAATAATCTTAAACAGTTAACGGATATTCCGGTTCATTACGAGGGTGCCTGCCGTACAAGGCGATGGGCGTACGATGTAATTTCTCAAATGTATCCCTGGTTCGGTATTGTTAAAAGGATTGCCAACGGCAGCGGACTGCCTAAGAAATTTTATAACAAGCCGTACTTTATGTGTGAATATGCTCACGCAATGGGCTTGGGCGCAGGCGAGCTTGAAAAATATGTTCAGTATATTTATCAGGGTGACAATATGCTTGGCGGATGTATTTGGGAATTTGCGGACCACGCCGTATATCACGAAAACGGCAAGTATAAATACACCTACGGCGGTGACCACGGCGAAAACAAGCACGACGGTAATTTCTGTGTTGACGGCTTGTTCTTCCCCGACAGAACGCCCCACGCAGGTGCTTTGCAGATGAAAAACTGTTACAGACCTGTCAGGGCGGAATATTCCGGCAATGAAAATCAGCATAAATATACATTTACAAATCACAATTACTTTAAAAACGTAGAGTTTACGGTAAAATGGAGCTGTGTAACCGACGGTGAAAATCCAAAAACAGGGGAGTTTAAGCTTAATATTCCGCCTCAAAGCAGTCAGGATATTACCCTTGATTATACCGTTGAGGAATGTGCAGAGGATATTGTTACCTTCAGATATTACGACGGCGATTTTGAGGTTGCCTGCGAGCAGGTAAGTATGTTTATCGGCGGTGCTTCTGCCACAATGATATTTACCGATGAAAACGCACCGGAGGTTCACAAAAGCGAAAGCAAATATTTTATTGATATTGACGGCGGAAAAATCGTTTACAATAATAAAACGGGATTTATTGAGCGTTATGTTAAAAATGACAGGGAATACTTAAACGGCGCACCCTTCGGTAATTTCAGAGGCTTTGGCGTTGATATATACAGAGCACCCATTGATAACGATATGAATATCCGCAGAAAATGGGAGGCAATGCGCCTTGACACCGAGCAGATGTGCTTTGTGAAAAATGTAAATTCCCGGCCATATACCGTTGAAAACGGCGCAGTTGTTATTGAAAATCTCTATAAAATTCATACTCTGAATGTGAGAAATCTCTGTGATATTAAAATGAAATTTAAAATTTACAGGGACGGCACAATGGAGATTAATGCCAAGTGCCTTAAATCAAAATCGTTTCCCTATGCGCCACGTTTCGGCGTAATGGTTGAAATGCCTGTGGAGTATGAAAATGTAAAATATTACGGCTTAGGTGACAGACCTAATACCGAGGACTTTAAGGAGCACGCAATAATGGGACTTTATTCCTGCAAGGTGGACGATATGCGTGAGAAGTATATTAAGCCCCAGGAAGCCTCTATGCGTACCAATGTAAAATATGCCGATGTTACGGACGAAAGCGGCGCAGGCTTTAAATTTGTGTTTACCGTAAATTCGGGCATCTTCAGCGCAGACCGTTTTATCCCTCAGCAGTGTGCAAAGGCAATGCATCAGGAGGATTTGGAGCTGTGCGACACCACCTGCATACATCTTGACAGCTATATGCTGGGTGCCGGCTCAAATGCCTGCGGTCCCGTGCCGTCAAAGGAATATAAGCTTAAAAAGCTGAATAATCAGGAAGTATCCATTGCAGTAATTCCCATAGGTGATTGATGTGAAAGCAGGAACAGATATAGTAAAAATTTCACGGATAGAAAAAAGCAT
Source organism: Eubacterium sp. (assembly GCA_051881275.1). Taxonomy (GTDB): domain Bacteria; phylum Bacillota; class Clostridia; order Oscillospirales; family Acutalibacteraceae; genus Eubacterium_R. The sequence continues at coordinate 2,998 of JBJEPO010000138.1, forward strand.
TAAAAATCCACGATTTCTTGACAGCGTTTATACCGAAAAAGAGCGTGAATACTGTAAAAGCGTCCAAAGCCTTGCGGGACTTTTTGCCGCTAAGGAGGCGTATCTTAAAGCGCTGGGATGCGGAATTGACAGAAGGCTGAGCAGTATAGAAATTGACCATAACGAAAAGGGAAAGCCCTTTATTTCGGGCGATGAAAACTGCGATTTGAGTATATCTCACGACGGCGATTACGCCGTAGCGTTTGTTATAATTTGGGGGTGAGTTAATGTTTGTTTTAACTGCTGATGAAATAAGAGATGTTGAAAAAAAGTGCTTTGCCTCATATTACAGCGAAGCCGATTTGATGCTTAAAGCGGGAACAGGCTGCTTTAACGAAATAGTAAAACGCTATTCGGACCGCCTTGTAAATTCCACTGTGTCGGTTTTGTGCGGCAACGGCAAAAATGCAGGGGACGGCTTTGTTATCGCACGGCTTTTGTATGCCTATGGGGCGGATGTAAAAATTGTGCTTTGCGATAAAGAGCCTGCTATTGAAGAACCGCTGATGTACTATAATCAGGCGGTTTCAAGCGGTGTTGATGTTGTGCCTTTTACTAAGGAATGTCTTAATTCTGATTTCGTTGTAGATACAATGTTCGGCATCGGCTTTCACGGCGAGGCAAGAGCACCCTTTGACAGGATATTTGAGCTTCTTTGTGATTATAAGGGCGAGATTATATCCGTTGATACCCCCAGCGGCACAAATTCCACCACCGGCGAGATATGCAAAAACTGTGTTAAAGCAGATTTTACAATAGCCGTATCAACTCTTAAATATGCACATATTCTGCCTCCTGCAAATTCATATTGCGGTGACACTGCCGTAATTGATATCGGAATACCCGATGACTGCTATGACGGCGGTTATGTTAATACCATTGATTTTCAGCAGGTAAAAAATATTTTTCCCAAGCGTGACAAAAACGCCAACAAAGGAACCTTCGGCACACTGCTTAATCTTTGCGGAAGCTACGCTATGCCCGGTGCGGCGGTTATTTGTACAAAATCTGCCCTTAAAACAGGAGCAGGTCTTGTTAAGCTGACTCTGCCTAAATCCGCTTATCCTTTGGCGGCGGCGCATCTTGTACAGAATATTTTTCACCCTGTCAGCGAAAACGAAAACGGCACATTTTCCGCCCAAAGCGCACAGGAGATTTTAGCCGATATTGAAACGGCGGACTGCGTTACGGCAGGGTGCGGAATGGGCTGTAACGACGATACAAAAGCCGTTATTGACTCACTGCTTAAAAATTCAAAGGTCCCTGTAATTCTTGATGCAGATGGCATAAACTGTATCAGCGGGCATATAAATATTTTAAAGGATATTAATGTGCCTGTTGTGCTGACTCCTCACCCGGGCGAGATGGCACGCTTGTTGTCGTCAAGTGTAAGCGACATACAAAGCAACCGTATAAATACCGCAAAGAAATTTGCAGAGGAATACGGCGTTATTCTCGTTTTGAAGGGTGCAAATACCATTGTTACCGACGGTAACGAGGTGTTTGTAAATCTTAACGGAAATCCGGGAATGGCAATGGGCGGTGCAGGCGATATGCTCAGCGGAATGATAGGCTCATTCGTCGCACAGGGTATTTCACCCTTTGATGCGGCAAAGGCGGCGGTGTTTATTCACGGCAGATGCGGAGATATTACCGCCCAAAGCTTAAGCATGCGTTCAATGACCGTTTGCGATATGCTCAATACGCTGGGCACCTTAATGTCCGAATTTGAGTAAAGGCTGATTTCTTTGAAAAAAATAATATGCGCCCTTTTGACATTATTGCTTTTATGCGGATGTCAGGCAAAAGTATATACCCCTGTTCTTAATACCGATTTCAGCGAAAATGCGGTTTTTCAAACAGGGGATTTTTCATATAACGCAAATGTTCAGCGTGCCGAAGGCGTTGTTACCGTAAAGGTTAATTCCACCTCGGCGGCAGGAATGGTTATTGCCTATGACGGCAGTACCGTTACTTTTCAGCAGGATGGTATGAAAAAAGCACTGCCTGCCGAATATCTTGATAAAACAAATCCTGCCGTAGCGGTTTATGACGTGTTTAATTATATTGATACCGCCGCTGATTTGCAGTGCTCAAAAACCGACAGTGGCTACAAATATAACGGCACCTCCGGTATAGGTGAATTTACCTTAATTCAAAATATCGACGGCACCTTTAACACAATCATTTTTCCGCAGGCTGATTTTAAAATAACTTTTCAATAGGAAATATTGAGGATTATTCTTTATTGCCTTAGAAAACGCCCGGCAGATTTATCTCTCTGTCGGGCATTTTTGAATTTATATCCATTCTTTAATTATTTGCGGATTTGCAAAAATTTCATCAAGCTTTTTCATAAAGGGTATAACGTCGCCTGCGTCAAGCGCTCTGTGGTCAAATGCAATAGTCAAAGGAAGCTTATATCCTGTTCTTACTGTTCCGTCCTTTTGGGCAATAGGCTTTAACTGTGTTGAGCCGATGGCGATGGCGGCAACCTGTGGCGGAATAATCTCCAGCAAGGTACAACAGCCGTCACACCAGTCACGGTAAATTGAGCCCATATTGGATATTGTAATAGTGCCCTGCTCAATATCGTGCTTTGTAAGTCTGTCGCTTTCGGGTATGGAATAATACTCTTTTTTTGCACTGCCGGTTAATGTTTTAACTCTGTGCTTTCCTGTTTTAGAGCCTACAAGACGATTGATAGCCTGAATTATTTTACCCTCTTTAAGACCGTTTAAGGTGTTGTCAAGGGATACCTCAAACATTACCTCGTTCATATCCGAGTTGTTGGCTCTGCACTGGGTATCCTTTATAGCGTCCTGCATTTCGGTAATGGATTTATTGTGCATATTATGCATATTTACTGTCATCATTTCGCCTGTGTTAAGCATCATCGGCATGGAAATATTAATCTCCTCAAACTGCGTTATATTTCCTCTTACAAGCTTTCTGTTGAAATTAAGATGTGCATTCATTGCCGGGCACGCCTTCAAACCCTCGGTGATTACCTTCAGCATAACGGTGTTAATTGTAATATGGACATCGCCTTTGCTGTTAATTTCTTTTATTACATTGAGAAATTCCGTAACCTCCGGCTCGTAGGTAACAACAGCGTGTGGGATGGTTTCCCAGCTTTCGCTTGTCATATTGCTTACGATTTTTCTTGCAATTCCAAAGTGTGTTTCTTTAATAGGTGTTAATGACTGTTTCATAATGTTCTGCCTTTCTGTATATGTAGTATTGATACATTTTTTATCGGGAACACTGCCCGAATAATTCTGCGCAGTAACGGACAAATTGTTTTTCCCTGTCCGTTGTCTGCATTGTATATCAACGTCAAAGCTTTTTCTACATATTTTAGTTTGCAAAACATAAAAACTTTTGCAACTATCGGTTGCAATCATTTGTTTAAGCCGTTTTTGGCTATTTTTTTATTTCATCCTTCTCTTTTTCTTTCTCCTCGCTTACAGCTTTTTCGTGGTATTCCTGAAGATGACGTAGCAGCTCAGGCGAATGCTTTTTCAGCCTTTGAACAGTTTCCTGTCTGTGACGGCGAAGCTTGTTAAATGTATTTTCATCAGCATTTTTGATATACTGATAAATTCTTTCTCTTCTTTGCTCAAGCAGTGCGCCCAGCTTGTCAACATCAATGCCCGTGCTTTTTGACAGCTCCTCAAGATGCATTTCCAGCGACTCAAGCAGTATATCCTCGTCAAAGGAGCCCAACGCATCCCACAGCTTCGTTTCGGAAAATAGGTCGCCACGTTCAATTCTTTTGCGGTTTGCGTGGTCAATAATCTGCTGGGTGTATGCCTCAATCTGCTCCTGCGCCTCCTCGCCGAACGCCCATTCAAACTCATACATTAACTGCTCTTTAAAGTTGGGTATGTATGTTATCGTTTCGCCGTCGGCAAGCTCAAGCTCATAAGGCTTTGTAAGTCCCTGCGAACGCAAAGCGGAGGTGATGGTTCGTCTGACCGCACCCTCCTGAATTATATACCCCAAGCCTAATTCTCTGAGCTGGGTGTTAACCTGCGTCATGTGCTCGGTGAGGTAAAATCGTATTCCTCTTTCTTTAAGGGATTTGTACAAAGCCTCCAGAGTGTCTGCTCCCGTGGTGTCTATTGACGATATTCCGCCTGCGTCAACAATAACGCATTTTGTGTCCGGCTTTATTGAATTTTCAATATCCTCACGAAATTCCGTTACGTTTGCAAAAAACAAGCCTGCTCTGAATCTGTAAATTACAACGCCTTTAATTGGCTTTGCGGTGGGATTGCTTTTCATATTGAAAAATCCGTCCCTGCCGGGAATAACGCCTAAAAATGTTCTGGGTGGGTCACTTTCACGTATTACTACGTTAACGAAGGAAAGAACTACGCCGATAATAACTCCGTAAATTGTGCCGAAAATCAGCACTCCCAAAAATGCGGCAATGAATATCCACATTTCCTTTTTGTTAATTTTTTTAAGCTTGCGCACCAAATCAAATTCAATGGCACCCAATAGAGCACAAATTACAATAGCAGTCAGCACAGGCACGGGAAGATATTGTATAAAATCTGTGCAAAACAGCAGAATTATAATCATCACAGCAGCGGCAGTCAATGATGTTATCTGGCTTTTTCCGCCGAACTGTTCGTTCATTGACGTTCTTGATACACTTCCGTTAACAGGGCATCCGCCGATAAAGGCAGAGGCTATGTTACATACGCCGAAGGTCAAAACCTCCTGAGAATCGGACACCTTGTAGTTGCCCTTCATTGCAAAGCTATGCTCTGCCAGCAGAGTTTCCGCCATAATTACAATGGCTATTGTCAGGCTTACGCTCATACCCTTTATAGGCGATATAATGCTGAAATCGGGCAGTATAAAATTACCTAAACCCTTTTCAACGGCAGGGAGAGTGGCAATTTCCGCCTTGGTTGCAAAATCCGTGAAATACTGTAAAAGTGCCGATGTCAGCATAACTGCCACAGACATGGGAAATTTCGGAATGTATTTTTTTGCAAGTAAAATTAAAGCAATGCTTATAATTCCCAATAAAAGCGAGGGCAGATTAAAGGACTCCTGCGCCTGCTGATATATGTGTATAAACAGTTGGTGTGCTTCGCCTGTGCCGGATGTGCCGCCGAAAAGCTTAGGTATCTGCATAAGTATAATTGTTGTGCAAATACCGCTGACAAATCCGCCCATAACAGGTGTGGAAACATACTGAGTCAGCTTACCTGCTTTTAACAGATAGAATAAAAACAGCCATATTGCAGTGTAAAATGTTATTACAGGCACGGTCTTTACTGCCTGAGCACTTTGGGAGGCAATACCCAATGATGCAAGCACACCTCCCACCATTGCGGCAGGTGCGGCGTCAACGCCGAATATATATCTCGGCGATGATGAAAAAAGCGCAAAAAGTATTACCGGCAAAACAGAGCAGTAAAGTCCCCAAGCTGCCGGAAGTCCTGCAATCTGTGCGTATCCCATTGATATTGGTATTGAAACAAGCGCAATGATTACACCGCTGATAATGTCGTTTTTAATTGTGCCTTTGTTTGCCGATTTAAGTCCGGAGAACATTATGTATTACGCTCCTTATAAAATTATGACAAGGGTGCCGATTGTGATTATAATTATTGCCGCGGCATTCTTTTTGCTGATTTTTTCTTTCAGGAAAACAAAGCTGAACAGTGTCGCAAACAGTATTGATAATTTGTCAACAGGTACTACAACGCTGACGTCGCCTGTCTGTAATGCTCTGAAATAGCAAAGCCATGAGGCTCCCGTGGCAATGCCCGACAGAATTAAAAATACAAGATTTTTTCCTTTTACGTGCTTTATGTCCCGGTGTTGCTTTTTTATAAAAACTATAAGCCAGGAAAAAATCAATACCACTATCGTGCGAATTGCGGTTGCAAGGCTTGAATCAATATCCTCAACTCCGATTTTTCCCAATATTGATGTCAGTGCCGCAAACACCGCCGACAGTATGGAATATATAAGCCAGGAACGGCTTTCCTTGCTTTCGGTGTCGCTTTTTTCAATCATCAGTGCCGTGCCGGCAATCATAACGATTATGCCTATAACCGTGGTGATACTGCATTTTTCGCCGAAAATAATTATTGCAAGTATTATTGATAAAAACGTACTGCTTTTATCAATGGCGGTAACCTTGCTGACCTTGCCTGTTTGCAAAGCACGGTAATAGCAAAGCCAGGACAGTCCTGTGGCACAGCCGGACAGTATCAAAAACAAAAGTGATTTTCCGTCAATGGAGCTAATCTGACTCTGTACGCCTGTTACAAAAACCATAAGCCACGCAAAAATCAGTACAACCACTGTTCTTACGGCGGTGGCAAGGTCCGAGGGTATGCTTTTAATTCCCGCCTTTGCAAGCACCGATGTTGCGCCTGCGAATATTGCAGATAAAAACGCAAAAAGCAACCACATTATTTTAATCTCGCCTCTAATCTGTAAATGGGATAACCCTGTGAGGAGAATTTTTCCTCATATTCCGTCACAATATTTCCCTCAAAATCACTGTTATGCAAATCAAGGGATATGTTTGACAGCACAAATCCGTTTTGCGTAAACGACTCTATTGAATATTCAAAAAAGTGCATATTGTCGGTTTTCTGACATACCGGTGCGCCGTCCTTCAGCAATTTTTTGTATATGTTCAAAAATCTTTCGCTGGTGAGTCTGTGTGACGCATATCGCTTTTTAGGATATGGGCAGGAGAAATTGAGAAATATGCTCTCAAAGGATTTCTCCGGCAGATAGGAGGGCAGATATTCCGCCGAACAGTCAATGAATTTTATGTTTTGCAGATTTTCTTTCTTTGCGCCTTCGCAGGCAATTACAATAACATTTCTAACCTTTTCAACGCATATTATGTTGACGTCGGGATTTTGCTTTGCAAAGGTACATCCAAACTGACCCTTTCCGCATCCTATTTCAAGATATACCGGGTTGTCATTGCCGAAAAGCTCCTTTAAATCAATAAGATGACGCTCCGTTTGTGCGTCGTTAAAATTAAGGCTTTCGTTGCGTACCGTAATAAGATAATCGCTTACCGCCTCAAGTCTTGAATCTAAATTTTTCTTGTGCCTCATTCTCATAATAATATACACCTGTTGAATATTTATTTAAGTATTATTATAACTCTGTTTATTGGATATTACAATATAAAAAAGCAAATCCCCCTGCTTTAAACAGAGGGATTTATGTTATGTTAAACATTTATATCTTTGCAAATGCTGTACCACTGACAGTCTGTGCAAATATTTTTCGGCAGGGGATTTTCGCCTTCTTCCACTGCATATTTAACGAGTGCGTCGTAATTTTTTACGTCCTTCTCATTTTTGCATATTCCCCCTGTCATATTCGGACAGTGAGCGCAAATATCGTCGCAGTGTTCAACAAGATTAATTTCTCCGCCGTTATTTATATAATCCTGTACCTTTTTCATATTGGCGCAGAATTCTTCGCTGTATCCCTTTCCTTTAAAACGGGGAATACACATTAAATGATGATATCGTATGTTCATTATTTTACAAATCTTTTCATCCTGTTTGTAAGCACCGCCGCCAGCGCAATTTTTACCGCATCCGGAATAAGAAACGGTGTAACGCACCAGCCGAGTATTGTTGCAAGTGAGGCAGGCTCCGATGTTTTAGCATAGACAACGGCAAACCAGGCAGTGCCGAAAATATAGCATACAAGAACGCCTGCAACCATTGATAAAATCAACGCCCACAATTTACCCTTTGCCTTGTCGGAAACAAAGCCCACAATAAGTGCGGTAAAAATAAAGCCGATAAGATATCCGCCTGTGGAGCCGGCAAGTGCGGCAATACCACTGCTGAAGCCTGCAAAAACAGGCACGCCTATTGCACCGAGAATAAGGTATATTACCGTGGCGATAGTTCCTCTTTTCATTCCGAAAATACCTGCCACAAGGCAAATACCCATTGTCTGCAGGGTGATAGGTACTGTCAGCGGAATTGATATCCATGAGCATATCGCTATCAGTGCCGCAGATAAACCGATATATGCTAAATCAAGAGTCCGCAGTTTGTTCATCTTTTCCTTTTTTTCTTTAACGTCTTCCATAAATATCCTCCTAAAACGTTTTTCTTTATTTTAGCAGGATATCTATAATTGTCAACCAAAAATATTAATTAGGTTTACAATTAGTTAAATTAAATCTTCTCCAACGCCTGCTGAATATCGGCAATAATATCCTCTGCGCTTTCAATACCGCAGGAGAAGCGTACCAAATCGGGACTTACACCGCATTCCTCAAGCTGTTCGTCGGTAAGCTGACGGTGAGTTGTTGATGCAGGGTGAAGACAGCAGGTGCGTGCGTCGGCAACATGGGTTACTATTGCGGCAAGCTTAAGGGAATCCATAAATGTTGTTGCCGCAGAACGTCCTCCGTCAATACCGAAGGAAACCACTCCGCAGGTGCCGTTGGGCATATATTTCTGCGCAAGCTCGTACTGGTCGTCATCCTCAAGCATTGCACATTTTACCCATTTGATTTTGTCACTGTTTTTTAAAAATTCTGCAACCTTCAGCGCATTTTCGCAGTGACGGGGCATACGAAGGTGGAGCGTCTCCAATCCCACATTAAGCAAAAATGCGTTTTGGGGTGACTGCACCGAGCCTAAATCTCTCATTAACTGAACCGTGGCTTTGGTAATGTATGCACCTTTGCCGAAGGTTTTTGAATAAACTACACCGTGATAGCTGTCGTCGGGTGTGGTAAGACCCGGGAATTTATCGTTTTGCTCCCAGTCAAAATTACCGCTGTCAACAATGGCGCCGCCGATTGTTGATGCGTGACCCTCCATATATTTTGTGGTGGAATGTGTAACAATATCTGCGCCGAATTCAAAGGGACGGCAGTTAATGGGAGTAGCAAAGGTGTTGTCAATAATAAGCGGTATGCCGTTGGCGTGTGCCGCCTTTGCAAATACCTCAATATCAAGAATGTCAAGGCTTGGGTTTGATATTGTCTCGCCGAAAATTGCCTTTGTGTTGGGCTTGATAGCCGCTTGAATTTCCTCAGCTGTTGCATGAGGAGAAACGAATGTAAAATCAATGCCTAATTTACGCATTGTTACGTTAAATAAATTGAATGTTCCGCCGTAAATTGCAGAGGAGGATACAATGTGGTCGCCTGCCTGTGCAATGTTGAATACTGCGTAGAAGTTTGCCGCCTGACCTGAGCCTGTCAGCATACCGGCAACACCGCCCTCCAGCGCCGCAATTTTTGACGCCGCATAGTCGCAGGTGGGGTTTTGCAGACGGGAATAGAAATAACCCTCGTCTTTTAAATCAAAAAGATTGCCCATTTCAACGGAGGAATCGTATTTGTACGTTGTGCTTTGCACAATGGGAATTACCCTGGGTTCACCGTTTTTAGGCTTGTACGTGCCCTGCACGCAGATTGAATCAATGTTCATTTTTATACCTCGCTAAATTATTATTTGTTTTTATCATAAATTATTTTGAGTCCGTCAATCAGCAGATTTTCGTCTATTATCAAATCGGTTTTACAGTTTTTGGCAATGCTTTTTCCTAAGCCGCCTGTTACAACCACCGTTGCTTTTTCGCCGATTTCCTCCTCAATTCGCTCCACAAAACCGTCTATCATTATTGCCGTGCCTACTACACAGCCGGATTTCATACTGTCAATGGAATTGGTGCCTATTACCTTTTTCGGCGATGAAATATCTATCTGAGGCAGTAATGCGGTGCCTGTTGTCAGCGCATTTATGGAGGTGCCTACTCCCGTAGTGATTATACCGCCTAAAAAATTTCCGTCCTTGTCAATTACCGAGCCTGTTGTGGCAGTGCCTAAATCAAAAATTATAATAGGGCAGGGGTACTTTTCCTTTGCGGCAACCGCACCTACTACAAGGTCTGCCCCTAACTGTGCCGGGTCGTCAATCTTTATACTAAGTCCTGTTTTTATGCCCGGTCCCACTATCAGCGGCACAACACCGCATACCAGCTTTACCGCTTTCTTTAGAGTATAATTAAGCGCCGGTACAACGCTTGATATTATGGCGCCGTCAATTTCCGACACATTTCGTATGCTTAAAAACGAGTGTATTTTCATCGCATACTCTTCTTCTGTTTCGTTAATGTTTGTTGACAGTCTGCCTAAAAATTTAAGACCGCTGTCATCAACCGCTCCCAGCGTAATATTTGTATTTCCTACGTCAATAGCCAAAATCATTTTATCACATTACCTTCATATAATATCGCAATATAAATTTTAACATATCATTTTTAATTAGTAAAGTATTTATCCGCAAATCGTGTCGATTTATTATTTGCCTATTATACTTGATAAAATTAACATTATGTGCTATAATATCAAAAAATTTATAGGAGGTAGTTAGTTATGGCTATGACTTATGAGTCAATCGTTGAGGCTGCAAGAAATAAGTTTTATGACGCAGACGTTTCATCTGTTAACGGTACTCTCGCTCTCCAGATTAATATTGAGGGCAAAGCCGCCAGCGGTATTTTCTACATTGAAGTAAAAGACGGCAAGGTAAATATTGAGCCTTATGAGTATTATGACAGAAACGCCATCATCACTATGAACGGCACAAACTTCATTAAGCTTATCAACGGCAAGCTTGACCCGGTTGTTGCTTATACAACAGGTAAGCTTAAGGTTGACGGCGATATTAATGCGGCACTCGAGCTCATCAAATTTGTAAAGTAAATACATAGTAAAAAAAGGCTTCGCAGATTTTGCGAAACCTTTTTTACTATGATATAACCATTACGGCGTCGTATATATGGTAGGGACAGGGTTTTCCCTGTCCGCATTTCAAATATAATTTGGGACGGGTGATCCGTCCCCTACAAAGAAACAAACTGTCTGCGATTTATTCGTCTGTTATTTCAAATAATTCATTTGGCGTACAGTTAAGCAAACGGCACATTGTTTCAATATTTTCATACCGTATTGATTTTGTTTCGTTGTTTACCATTTTGTTAAAATTTTGGTAACTCATACCTAACTGCATATATAACCAGTATTTGCTTTTTCCTTGTTCCTTTAATAAATTCAAAGCATTTAATTTAATCAATCTAACTCACCCGTTATCTAATGTATTAATTAGATAATACAGAAAAAAGGCATCTTGACAAATAGACTAATACATTATATAATGTAAACATAAGATACGTTATATATGCACTGTTATTTAATTATACTTTATAGATTAATCGTCAAATAATTTTTCCATTTCAACGTTAAGCACACGGGCGATAATGAGGATTTCTTTATCGGTGGCAATACGAATTTGACCTTCAAGCTTTGAATAGCTGGTGGGGTTTATGTCTAAGCCGGCAACCTGGAGCTTTGAAATAAAATCCTTTTGCTTAATTCCGCGTTCCCTGCGGAGCCTTTCAATGTTTCTGCCTACAAGATTACTGTCCCCGTATTCCTGCTTACGGATTTTCAAAATAATCACTCCATACATAAAGGTGATTAAATTATATTTTAAATTCCTCTTGACATAATTCCAAAACGGAATTATAATAATATTGTAATTCCAAATCGGAATTATATTCATTTGGGCTTTAGCAGGCTTTTGCTTGCTTAGGGTAACGGTAATAGATTTCTCTTTTCGTTTCTCCTTGGGAGAGATGCAGCGCTACAAAATTGAATATTTTAAACCAAAATAATTTTTGGGAGATAATTTGACAAATTATTTTGGTTTTGTTGTGTATAATCAAGTTCTGTTGGGGCTGTTATTTCCTGTGGGTATTTTACTGCAGGAATTAATGGTATGGGCCTGCTTGGTTAAAGCTCCTGTCTTATATGGCTTAGCGTGTAAACTTCTGATGTAGCGGATTATTTGCTGTTGGTTGCAGTACAGACAGATAATCCTGTTGGGGCGCAATGCACGCAGATTCCACGGCCGTTAGGCTTTTTTCTACCATACGCTGTAAAGATTCGGTATTTATTCGGGCAGGTCCATTATATATTTTGTATTTGGTGTGCTTAAAGCACGCTTTTTTTATTTTGTATGTAAATTTTTATTTTTTTGTACAAAAATTAGTGACATTTAGGTGTATTTATTGTATAATGTTTCTTGTTAATGAAAATATCGGAAGGAGTTATTTGATGAAACACCCTGAAATTGTTGAGAAGATGAGCCTTGAACAAAAGGCGGCTTTCGTATCGGGATACGATTATTGGCATCTTGAGGAAGCACCTGAGCTTGGCTTGCCTAAAATTATGATTACCGACGGCCCTCACGGTCTGCGTAAGCAAAGAGATAAGAAGGATAAGTCAGGAGATAAAGGTACTATCGGTCTCGGAAATTCCGTTCCTGCCACCTGTTTTCCTCCTGCTGCAACCTCCTCTTGCTCCTGGGATATGGATTTGCTCTATCAGGAAGGCGAGGCCATGGGCGAGGAATGCCTTAAGGAAAAGGTTTCCACAATTCTCGGACCCGGTACAAATATTAAGCGTTCACCTGTATGCGGACGTAATTTTGAGTATTTCAGCGAGGACCCGCTTCTTGCCGGTAAATGCAGTGCCGCAGTTATTAACGGAGTTCAGTCAAAGGGCGTAGGTACCTCTCTCAAGCATTTCTGCTGTAACTCGCAGGAGGCTTTTAGAATGGTTGTTAACGAGGTTATTGACGAACGTGCCATGCGTGAGATTTATATGACCGCATTTGAGATTGCAATTAAAGAGGCTCAGCCCTGGACCGTTATGAATGCATATAACAGAATTAACGGTGTTTACGCATCTCAAAACGGAAAAATTCAAAATGATATCGCAAGAGGCGAGTGGGGCTTTAAAGGTCTGTTTGTAACAGACTGGGGTGCTTCGGTTGACAGAATTCCCGGTCTTATCAACGGCACTGATTTGGAAATGCCCTCATCAGGTCCTCTTAACACTACACGCATCATTGCCGCTGTTAAGGACGGCACTCTTGATGAAAACGTACTTAATGAAAGAGTTGACAATGTAGTAGAGCTTATTGTTAAATCAAAGCCTGCTCTTGAAAAATCCCATACCTATGACGTTGAGGCTCATCATCAGCTTGCCGCAAGAATTGCCGAGGCTTCAATGCAGTTACTTAAAAACGAGGATAATATTCTTCCTCTCAAGAGCGGTCAGAAGGTTGCAGTAATCGGCGAAATGGCAAAGGCTCCCCGTTATCAGGGTGCAGGCTCATCCGTAATTAACTGCACAAAGATTTCCAACGCTTATGACGAGCTTGCAAAGCTGGGCGTTGATATGATTTACGCTCAGGGCTATGAAAAATCAAAGGACGAGATTAACTCCGCACTTACCGCTGAGGCTGTTGAGGCCGCTAAGAAAGCGGACGTTGCCGTAGTATTTGCCGGACTTACAGAGGAGTTTGAGGGCGAGGGCTACGACAGAGTTGATATCAATATGCCTAAGAGTCATAACGCTCTTATCGCAGAGATTGCGGCGGCTAATCCAAACACCGTTGTTGTACTTGCAGGCGGTTCTGTTGTACATATGCCTTGGATTAACGAGGTTAAGGGACTTCTTAATTCGGGTCTCGGCGGTCAGGCAGGCGGTGCGGCCGTTGCAAATATCCTTACAGGCAAGGTTAATCCGTCAGGTAAAACCTCCGAAACATACCCTGTTGCATTTGAAGAAAATCCAACAGCAGGCAATTATCCCGGCGGACCTGTTACCAGTGAGCACAGAGAGTCTGTTTATATCGGTTACAGATATTATGATTCTGCTGAAAAGGACGTTGTATTCCCATTCGGCTACGGTCTTTCATATACAACCTTTGAGTACAGTGATATTAAGCTTTCCGCTGATAAAATCAAGGATACCGATACTGTTACAGTATCATTCAAGATTAAGAATACAGGCGCAGTTGACGGTGCAGAGGTTGCTCAGGTTTATGTTGCCGATAAGGAGTCAACAATTTACCGTCCTAAGAAAGAGCTGCGTGGATTTAAGAAGGTATTTATCAAAGCCGGCGAGGAAGCTGAGGTCAGTGTTGAGCTTTCAAAGAGAGCCTTTGCTTTCTGGAATGTTAATGCAGACGATTGGTGTGTAGAGTCAGGCGATTTTGATATTCTTGTAGGTGCGTCAAGCAGAGATATTAAGCTTACTGCCTCAGTAAATGTTGAATCAACCTGTGACTGTGCAATCCCCGATTATAAAGAGAGCGCACCTGCTTATTACAATAATGTAGCAGGTATTACACGTGATGACTTTGCGGCAGTTTACGGCGAGCTTCCTAATCCGGAAATTGATACCAACAAGAAGATTGACCTGTATTGCTGTCTTAACGATGCAAGGCATACAAAGTGGGGCGGAAAAATTTGCAATTTGATTGAATCTATTATGTCCAAAATGGGCTCTGCCGAAAATGGCGACGGCAAAATGCTTGCCGCTATGGCAACTCAAATTCCTATCCGTAACTTTATCGCAATGAGTATGGGCGTATTCTCACCTAAGATGGCAGAGGGTCTGCTTATGATGCTCAATGACGATGAGTCAAGCTTTGTAGGATTTTCCAAGATATTCTGGAGATTGGGCGGAGCTCTTGTTAAGCTTCCTAATCTTCTTAAATCAATTTAATGATTTAAAACAAACTGTCCCCGAGCCTTTTCGGCTTGGGGATTTTTGAAATGAGGTTATATTTTGAAATTTATAAGCTGGAATGTTAACGGACTGAGAGCCTGTATGAACAAAGGCTTTGAGGATTATTTTAACTCTGTTGATGCGGATATTTTTTGTCTGCAGGAGACGAAATTACAGCAGGGGCAGATTGATTTTGCTCCCGATGGCTATAATTGCTACTGGAATTATGCCGAGAAAAAGGGCTATTCCGGCACCGCCGTATTTACAAAACGCCCGCCTTTAAATGTTACCTACGGTATGGGCATTGAACAGCACGATAAAGAGGGTAGAATGATTACCCTTGAATTTGAGGATTTTTATTTTATCACCGTGTATGTGCCCAATTCTCAAAGAGAGCTTGCCCGGATTGATTACCGTATGCAGTGGGAGGATGATTTCCTTGAATACATCAAAAGACTTGATTCCAAAAAGCCTGTTATATACTGCGGCGACCTTAATGTAGCACACAGGGAAATTGATTTGAAAAATCCAAAGACTAACAGAAAAAATGCCGGCTTTACCGATGAGGAGAGAAATAAAATAACCGCCGTGCTTGACAGCGGTTTTACGGATACCTACCGTTATTTTTATCCCGATAAAGAGGGTGTTTACAGCTGGTGGTCATATATGTTTAAAGCCAGAGAAAAGAATGCCGGCTGGAGAATTGACTATTTTATAACGTCAAAATCTCTTGACGACAGGCTTTTGGGTGCGGATATTCACACCGATGTTTTAGGCTCGGACCATTGCCCTGTGGAGCTTGACATTAACCTGTAATCAATTATTACGAGTCATTCTGTCGTTTTCCACAACGTCGTAAATTCGCTTCGCAACGCTGTCCCAGCTATATTCTTCAATTAATTGCTGACGGCGGTCGGCAACATTTTGTTTGATTTGCTCATTATGCAGTAAATCAAACATTTTTTTTGCCAAAATTTCAGGGTCGTTATCGTCAATAAGGTCGCCGGTTACGCCTTTTTCAATGAAATATGGCATTTCAAAAGCGTTTCTGCCTATGCAGGGCAGACCGTAAATCAGCGCCTCAATAAACACAAGACCGTAAGCCTCAAAATGGCTGGGCATTACGAAAATATCGCATTTGTTAAAGTAATCGGAAAGCTGGTCGTATGTTAGACTTCCTAAAAAATTATATCCATCAATTTCCTCATCAATAGGATTGCTGTTGGGACCGGCAACATATAGCTGTGCCTGAGGGTCATATTTTTCCTTTAATATTTTAAAGGCGTCAACCACAAGATAACCTGCCTTGCGCTTAAAATCTCTGCCCACAAACAATATTTTACGGCAGTCCTTGTCCGTGTCGGGATTAACCCTGCTCACATCAAGATTGCTGGCACCTCCCACGTGATGAACCTTGGACGGGTCAATATCATAATGCTCCTTGATGTATTTTTCCATCCATCTACCCATAGTGAAAATGCCCGAGGCGTTTGCGTATGATTTAAGCTGTCTTTTGTAACGCTTTTGTATGGTTTTAGGCTTCATATGCTGAAAGCCCGAGACGGCATATAATTCTTTGTCGTTTGTCATTATATTGTTTAAAAACGCAAAGCATAAATCTTGATACATATAGCTGTTTATATAGCTTTTTATGGGATAGTCGCTGAATTGTATAACCGGCAGGCCGTCATATTTGCTTTTACTTATATGATGCAGTAAATCCTTGTAACGCAGTATTCCTGTTGGCGTTTTGTACATCACTTTTCTAAATAATTCGCCGATTTTACCGTGGATTACCGTTGTGTCAAATTCAATTATGTCATAATATTTATCCAAAGCCGTAAGAAGACTCAGCGGTGTTCCTGACCAGGTTTTTTCTTTTGGCTTATCGCTCCATTCAACAACAAAGCCAAAATCCTTTTTCTTATCCATTTTAATGCCGTCCTTATCAAAGCTCAATTCGTGCGTTTTTAACGGTTCTCGATGAATCGTGCGCCTCTTTTTCAAACAACGCCCACATACATACCAGGGTAAATATTCTCTGACCGTCAAATGCGCACAGTGAAATCTGTGTTGCCGCCAAATAAGCAATCATACCTGCAAAGAATACCCTGCGGTTGCTTTTGTTTATGTAATAAATTTTAATGAAAAGATAAATCAGTCTAATATATAAAGTCCAAGAGAAAATAACGCCGATAATTCCAAAGTGATACCACATATTCATAATACCCAAGTCATCAAAGCGGCAGGTGCCGTTGGGACCGAAGAATATTTTGTAGTGGTATTCGGTTGACGGACATACAAAGCCCATGGAGAAAATGGGATTTTTTTCAGTATAGGTTGAGAAATATTCTCTTGCAAGCTGACGTGCCAATGTTGAATTACCCGTCTCCTCATTTGTTTCCGAAAAGCTTGCTATGATTGCCGAGAATGCTCCCGACGCTACAAGTATAATCGCCAGAGTTAAAACCATAATCCATACGATTACCTGATTTGTTTTCGCTCTCGGACGAAGAAGATACATTGTAAGCAGTGTTACGCAAACGGCAATGGTAAGAGCACGGGTCATACAGGTGTAAACCAGATAAAGAACAATAAATCCAAGGACAAAGCCCCATTTAATCTTGTTTTTCTGGAGCTTTTCCTCAAATATTTTGTATGCCACATACGATACGGAAACGCCGAATGCAGTAGGTACGGTACAACGCAAACGGCTGTAACGTATTCCGAATTTTACCTCCTTGAGCAAAAGCCTGCCTGTAAAATTATATACAACTGCTACGAAAAAGTTTATAAACAGTATTATAAGTACAGACCAAACAAGAAATTTGATAAATCTTTCGTCACCGAATTTATCAATAATAAACAGAATGGGTGCCACTAAAAACAAGTACAAATAGGATCTAAAGCAGTTAAAAAGGTCAATAGGACCCTGGGCGTATTTGTTGTAGGAATAAATTATCATTATTGCAATAAATGTAATCAGCAGCAGCATATAAAAGTTAATAAAATTTCGGTATGGCTTCAGCGCCGCATTGATTGATTTATTTACAATACAGTTAACAAATAAAATTACCGCAAGTGCCGCAATTATAGATGTTGTGGTGCCTTCCTCGCCTAATACCGGTATTTTAAATATGGAAAAAATACCGCAGTCCATAATTGCAATAAAAAGTATTAAATTGTATATGGGACTTGTGCTTACTCTGATTTTCATTAATAGAATTCCTTAGCTTGTTTTAATATTTTTTTACTTTGCTTTATAAAAGTCATTGCGTCCTTGATTTTGCCTTCCTTTGTGAAGGAGAACAAAACCTCAAGACAGCGTATGCTTCTTAAATTTTTCAATTTATTATAGGGGAGCTTTTGGTATTTTGCAAACATATAGCATTCCGATTTGAAGTTTTCCGTGCGTGTAAATAGGTTTGCCGCACCGCCGGTGGAGGCACCGTGGAAGTGAATTACCTGCGCCTTGGGTTCAAATGCGATTTTCATACCGCTTTTTACGGCTTTTTCGCTGATTATGTATTCTTCAAAATACAAAAATGTATATGGGTCAAAATATCCTATTTCCTTAAATTTTTTCATATCGGCAATAAAGCTTGAACCGCATACCCAATACACTTGGGAAAATTCCTTCGGCTGAAGATTTTTATAAAATACCTTTGCCTGATTTTTAGGAACAAGATTACTGAGATATGTGGAAAATTTCATATATTCGCTGAATGTAGGCTTGTTCTTTTTAACACTTGATTGTATTCTGCCGTCGGGACTGTACGAACGAGGACCTACCAGGAGATATTCACCGCTTTTTATCACATCAAGCAAAATTTCAACAGCGTTTTCCTTGTAAACAATATCGTTGTTTGAGATAAGTACATATTCGCATCCGTCCTTTTCCGCTTTCTCAAGGCATAGATTATTGCCTCTTGCGTAGCCGAGGTTTTCCTTTGACTCAATCATCTCAACCCTCGGGTCATCCTTGTAGAGATTGTTCAGTATTTCAAAGGAATTGTTAGCGGAGCAGTTGTCAAGCAGATATATTTTGTAATCGCTTTTCACTGTGTCAAATATGGATTTTATGCAGTCAACGGTTTTTTCGTACTTGTTAAAATTAATAATTATTATGCCGAGCATTATTTTTACCCCTTACTTTTAATTTTTCTGAGTGCAAAAACAATTTTCTTTTTTAAAACGGTGTTCTTTAGTGCGTAATCAGCACCGTGCTTTTTCAGTAAGGTGCGGAATTTTTGAGCATTTTTACTGTTTTCCGAGGGATGGTTTAACTGTCCGTTGCCCTTAACCGCTTCCTGAATCTGCCGTTCTTCAATAAACACCTTTTCGCTGATGCTGTCAATAAGCCTTTGTCCTTTGTCCGTGATTACAAGAGCGACGCTTAAGCCTTTTTTAAGCTGGTTGCTTAAGGGTTCGCCTACGCCCCAAAAATCACCTGCCGTTAAATCCGAAACCCTGTCGGCGCAGGCGTAAGGGCAGTTGTAGCAGCTTTCACGGTACGTCCAGCCCTCTAAAAATCCGTGATAATAGAAATTGGTGCCGAAGTCAAGGCCTTCAACGGCCTTTGAGCCGTTAAGCAAGGTCATGTGCCAGCCTTTTTCGTCACGAAAACGGATACCGTCGCATTTGTCTGCATTTTTGCAGTTGCTTTCTATGTATGATTTCAGCGTGTTTCTTTCCGGTACGCCGTGGCATATTATATCTATTGTATATAAATTGTCATAATCCTTACCAAGATAGCTTTTCAGTCCTGCAATCTGGCAGGGAGTACCGGTAAAAAGCACGTTCTTTGCACTTTTCAGGTCATTTTCGGCATCCTTATAGCAAAAATTTATATGAGAGTGCACGTACTTTGAGCCTTGGATTTTGTACAGATCCTTTTTATCCTCAATTCTAATGTGGCTGACCTGAAGGGGAGATGTGAATGCCGCCCCGTAAATTATTCCGTCAAATTCACGGCAGATTTGAGTAATAAGTCCTCCGCTGGCACTGGCTTTTCTTGTGTTTTCATCAAGACTGTAAACGGCGTAGGCTTTCTTAATAGAGCTTTTCTTAACAGGATTGTTTACGGGACAGACCCTTTTGCATTTTTCACAGGATATGCATTTTTCAGGGTCAATAACAGGTCGGGTAGCCTCGCCGTTGTATTTTAAAGCTATTGCGTTAACCGGGCATATATCGGCGCAGGCAAAGCAGGCGGCACAGTCTTCCTTTTTGCAGATTTCATCAATCATTTAAACATTCCTCTAAATAATTTAAAGATTTTTCTCTCATTTTTTGAATTGCGATTTCGTCATATTCAACATTTTCTTCAAGATTGATTTTTTTCATATCATCAATGTCAATGTATCGTGACTGCAATCCTGTTTCGCATAATAAATCGGCAATTCGGTAATCGTTGTAACCGTTTGCTTTCAGTGCGAAGAAGTTTTTTCTGTAAATAACGGAAAAAGCCGTGCCGTGAAAGGAGGTGGATAAAACAAGCCTTGCATTTTTTACAAGACTGATAAAATCACCCGGCGCATTGGCTTTTGAAAGATGAAAGCCCTTAAAATAAACATTATAGGTTTTATTTGTTGAAAAAATAATATATACGGGCAAATTTAGTTTATCGGCAATGTATTTTACCATTTCAACGGATTGGTCGTTGTAATCTATTGAGTAATAAAAAATGTATTCGCCCTCAATTTTATCATCACTGCATATTTCATCAAAATCTTTTGAGTCAAGCAAAAGGGTAGGGTCGCACACGCAGTCAATTTTTTTGTCAGTAAGCTGCTGTAAAACTGGTATGCTGTCCTTTTCTCTCAGGGATAATTTTTCAAATCCGCCAAGGGCATTTGACATCTCGTCCCTGTACCTTTCAAAATCTTTTGCCTGCGCATTTCTTATGCTTGGGGCGTAGGCATATTTTTTGCAGTCAAAATCAACGGCAAAAAACGACATTGAAAAATCAATAGACTGGGGATTCCATATCTGGTCGCTGCCGCAGATAATTTTTTCATAATTTGCTTTGTGATTTTTTAATTCCTCTGAATTATAAAACTTTTCCTCGCTTACCGGCAGAACATTATTTATAAAATGATTAAAATTATTCTTTCTTCTTTTTAACTGACTGTAATTTAAAGCCGCTCTTATATTTTTTGCAATATTTTTAATAGAATTGTTTTTGAGGAAAATACTGTACAGCTCTCTCTGACCGGGATTTGAATAGTCAATTATCTGCGCCGTGTTTTCTCCTCTTATTTTGTCAATGGCCTTTGCAAGGGCATAAGCCTGAAGAACGGAACCGTAATTTTCGCTTCTGTGAAAAGTCATAATTCCGATTTTTTTCATATTGCCTCAGCCCTTTCGTATCAATATAGTTCTTCAAGATTTTTTACGGCGTTTTCTATTGAAAAGCGTTTAACAGACTCGTAAGCATTGCTTCTCATTTGCTCGTATGAGCCGTCTTTGTATAATTCATAGCATTTTTTTATTGCTTGGGCAAGGTCGTTTGATGAAAGCTTTTCCACCAAAAATCCGTTGTAGCCCTCTGTGATAATCTCGTTCATGGCACCTCTGTCAAAGGCAACACAGGGCAGGTGAGCGCTCATAGCCTCAATAAGCGTTATGCCGAAGCCCTCACGGCATCTGGCAGGATGTACAAACAAATCCGCCTGTGACAAAAATTTGGGAATATCACGCTGAAAGCCGTAAAAGGTTATTTTGTCGGAAACATTCATTTTCTCGGCAAGCTTTTTCATATTATTTGTGTATTCCTTTGTGTCACTGCCGACTATTGACAAATGAAAATCCATATCATCGTCAAGCTTTGAAACGGCTTTTATCAGTAAATCCGTGCCCTTACTGTGGAAAACACGTCCGGTGTATATAATTTCAAAGGTGCTGTTTTCCTTTTCAGCTCTGTAAAACCGTGAAATATCCGTTCCGTTATATACAACCTTAACCTTGTCAGGATTAAAATTACACAGCTTAACAAAGCTGTCCTTAACTGACTCGGATATTGCCACCGAAATATCACTGATTTTATGTGCTTTTTGAAGAAGTATTTTATCTATTGCGGTTTTTGCGTCCTTTTTTTCATATCCCTCTGCATTTGAATGAAGGTAAAGAACGGCTTTTGCATTTTTGTTAAGCATTTTTGCGATTATTAAATAAAATCTGCAAATCGGCGCACCGGTGTGGCATATAATCACGTCAATATTATGCTTTTTGCAGTAATTGGCAAATCTTATTGCACCGCTTAAATACGCAGTGTGCTTTTCACAAGGGGATTCAACTATACCGCCGTCGAGTTGAATTTCGTCGGCAACGCATCCGCCCTCAAATATAAAATAAAAATAGTTTTTGTTATTTGAGAGACGGTTTATATCCTTGCATAATACGGATATTCCGCCGATACCGCCGCTTAACTGTAAATGCATTACGTTCATTGTGTCACACCTTTATCGGTTTTCTTTATGCCTCTGAATTATTTTTTTTACCTTTCGCCGAGCGTCATTAATACGCCAGCGTACAGTCTCCCTTTTGTCAGCATTGGGACTTAAAGGGTTATATTTTTCAATAATTTCCTTCGTAACCTTTTCATTTTTAGGGAAAAAGCCCTTGTTCGTAATGTAGAAATTATCGCATTCTTCGGTAAAATCCTTAGGACTGCGTGATGAAAAGTGAATATAATTAAATTCCTGAGTTTTCATCTCGCCGTTTCTATTAATGAAATCACGGTAAACTCTGCCGTTTTCATAATAAAAAACCTGGTAATCGTAATTGTTGTATTTAAGCTCGTCACCGCTTAGATATATGTCGGACAGTGTCATTCTGAAACGCCTTTTTGTTATGTCGGCGTAATCTCTTGACTGATAGGTGGGTATGCCCAAAAGCTCAAATTTTTTCTGCATTCCCACAACCTCGTCAAATACTGTAATGTTTTTGGTGGTAAAAACATCCTTGTAATACTGACCGCCATCTTGCATAAAACGTCTGTTGTTTTCATCGGTGTTTTTATATATGCAAAGATGACCGAACTGATAAATTTTATCATAGTCCTCTGTGGGTAAAAAACTTTCAATATTTCCTAAAATCGCATCGGTATCAACATGACCCCAATATTTATAATCCTTTATGTCCTGCTGAAAAACATAGCCGTAGGCAGGCTTGTAATCACAAAATTTATAGGGCGTGTCAAGAGTGATTTCAAAATCAAATTTACTTTGAAACATATCCTTGATTTCGCTGAAGGATTTGTGAATCATCTTAACATTCTCGGGAAAGGAAAATGAATTTGTATCACAGTCGGAATAAATCAAAAAGTCTATGCCTTTGTTATTTCCTGCGCTTTTAAGCCACAGATTAAAATAATAGGGGAATTTACCGAAATATGTGGCAATCAATACTAAATTTTTCATAAATCCAAAATTTCTTCCAAAATTTCTATCAGTTTAATATTTCTGTAAAATACATCCTTGTCCTCGTATTCAAAGGAGGCATTGTATGTGGTGGCAGTCAAATCAATAAACATTGCCTTTGTCAGCAGTCTTTCGTCAACCCATCTGCCGAAATAGGAACGAAGCATCATAAACCTTGACCTCATATCAAATTCAGGGTTGGAGAAAATGTCGTTTCTTATAAAGCGTGTTGCCTCAAATTCTTTAGGTGCGGTAACGCCTATGGGGTCAACGGCAATATATTTGTCTGCGTCCTTAAGTATGTTGTATTCGTGCAGGTCGCCGTGCAGCAGGAAGGTTTTTTCATTTGAAAAGCTTTGATTATACATATCAAACGCCTTTTCAAGACGGGGAAGTATATCGCTTTTTCCGTAAGGCATTTTATTGGCGCAATTCAGCTTTTTCTTCAACTCGTCCGTATAAAGCAAGCCGTTATCACAAGGCAAAAGGTTACTGAAAACGCTGTCAAAAAATGAAGTGAGAGCAATATTATCCTCAAA
Organism: Eubacterium sp.; assembly: GCA_051881275.1. GTDB lineage: Bacteria > Bacillota > Clostridia > Oscillospirales > Acutalibacteraceae > Eubacterium_R. The sequence continues at coordinate 26,628 of JBJEPO010000138.1, forward strand.
TTTGGCGTATTTTGCAGGATTTGCACATTTAAGTAAAACCGCCGATGCCTCATCGTCATAATCAAGCATTTTACACATAAATCTATCCGACAGCGACTGATAGCACTTTTTCTCGTTTTCGTATCTTTCAATAAACGGCGGAATAAGCTTTAATACGCATTTTCCGTAAGCTTCACTGTCTGCAAATATAACAATTCCGTAATTTGCCGATTGATTTACGGTAAAATTACTGATTTTCCATTTTTTTGTAAGCCTTGAAAAATTATTGCAAACCTCATCAAGCCAAAGATTTGTTTTTTCGTTCTCCGTTCTGAGAAGAAATGAGCTTAAACCCTTTGTAACAAAATTTTCCTTTTCAATTATTTTAGCGTTGTGAGTTTGGTTTTGCCTAAAATAATCTATCATATATTCGGCGTATTTTAAATCAAAATCATACGTCAGCTTAAGATTATTTTTAAATTCAAAATTAAGATATTTTTTCGTATTACGGGGAAGCTGCCAGGCAAGCTCCGTGCTTTCAAAGTTAGGATTGAAATGCTCCGTAATAAGCGGAAAACGAAAAGCCTCCGGTGATTGAGTGATATAAAAATCCTCTCTGTTGAGCACATCAAAATCATAATTACCTAAGGAGCCGGTAATTTTCTGACAGGTTATAACTGCGTCAAAATCGTTAAGCTTTGTGAAATAATCGTCAAGCAGCTCGCCGTAAACAAACGGTGCAACAGCGTCAAGTATGCAAATATTATCACAGGAGTAATTCCTTTTGATAAATTCAAATCCGTTATTTATACTGTCGTATCTTTCTTCACCATTAGGTGCAATATCGTATTTACCGCTGCTTAACAGCTTTGAATATTTTACGCATTGCAAATCACAAACCACAACAATTCTGTCGGTGAGCTTTGATTCCTCGCAGGCCTCAATTACGTAGTCAATAACAGGTCTGCCGTGTATTAGGTTGTACTGCTTTGGAATTACTGAGCCGAAGCGTCGTCCCACGCCTCCGCTCATTATCATTGCAATATTCATTGATTACTCCTTCGGTTTATTATCGTCACCCTTGAACCATGCGTTAAAGCCGTGCATTACCCGGTTTTCCTCCGGCGGAAGCTTCATATAATCTCCGTACATTTCCTTTAAATATGCGTCGTATCCTATGGGATTGTTTATTTTGTGACCCTCAAACTCTCCCACTGCGGCAGATTTAAAATAATCGGCGTTGTAATAATCCTTGTTTTTGTTGCCCTTCATAACAAGGTCGCCCAGACAGTGAGTGTCCTTAGCTTGCATTTTTCTGCCGATATTGTCTATATATGCGGCGGTTTTTTCCACCGTCCAATGCTTAGTCAAAGGCTTTTGAATTGCCCGTACAAGCTCCTTTATCAGCCATTTTGCACTGCCTTTTTTGCTAAGATTAATTTGATTTGAGGCGGCTTCCAAAAGGCTTCTGTACCACTTGGTTTTTGCTATTAAAAAGAAGTTTTTAAATTTACTGTCATAGTGCTTGTCAAGGGGAAAAATATCAACAAAAATTCCTATGGCATATTTTTCGTCGCTGACATTTTGCTCATATATTACAGTTCTTTCGTTGCAGGCCTTGGCAAACTGATAAATATAATCCTTATCGCCGGGCTTTTTAATTGAGATATATCCGTCAATTAATTTTCCGTCGGATATTTTCATCATTCGGTCATAGTCGGGGCGGGGAACATAAATGTCTATATCATCGTCCCAGGGAATAAAGCCTTTGTGGCGGACAGAGCCTAACGTGGTTCCTCCGCTGGTAAAATACATTATGTCGTTTTCTTCAAAAAAGGATATGAGCTTTACAAGAACATCAAGTTCAAGTCCCTGAATTTCATCAAGTTTGATTTTTCTTTTTTCCATATATGTAACAGCCTTTTTAAGTTGTTGTACTATTTCATCTGTGAAGCGATGTCTGCGTCAACAATTGCCTCTCCCGTGGTGCCAACCAGCGCCTGCTTTGAGATTTCGCTGAGTCCGTCGTTTATTACCGCATTCATATCGCAGGTTGAAAGCCTGTCAAGCTCTTCCTTTGTAACCTTGCCGTCTCTGTAATCACGGCAGATTTTATTTTCGTACATAGAATACTTTTTGTCCTTGAAAAATCTAAGGAATTTGTGCTTGATAACCCAAGCGGCAGGCACCCAGATATACTTGTGCATGGCAGGGGATACGGAGCCTATCATCCAGCACTGACGGTCACAGCAGCGAACCTTTTGACGTACCTTGTCCGCCTGCTTACTGTTCCATAACTCATCCCAGGTTTGCTCGTTAAGATTGCCCATAACCTCTTTTTCTTTCGTGCCGTTACAGGGCATAACGTCGCCGTAGGGGTCAATAAAAAATGTGTCAAACGCCATATCGCAGGGCAAAAGACGTTTTTGTCCGTAAATGTAGTTGATTAAGCCGTGGTTGAAATATGCTCTGAACCATTTTTTAGGTGAATTTGATTTAAGCAGTTCGTTGACAAGGTCCTCAAAATTTTGTGCAACCATCGGTCTGTCTTTAATGATATTTTTAGCCTCCACAAAATAAAAAGAATTGTGCAGTGAGGCGGTGGCAAATTCCATATTCATCTCGTCGGACAGCTTGTACAGTGCCACCAAATCCTTAGCGTTGGCGTCCTGTACTGTCATACCGAATCCTACGTCGGGATGGTTCATCTCAACAAGCTTTTTAAGGGTGGTGTATCCCTTGTTAAAGCCGTCGTCAAGTCCTCGTATGGAATTATTTGTCTCCTCAAGTCCCTCAATGGAAATTCTTATTCCAACCTGAGGAAATTCCTTGCACAAATCTATAATTCTGTCGGTGAAAAAGCCGTTTGTGGAAATTACAATGCGGTCGCTTTTCTTATAAAGCTCTCTTACTATATCCTTTAAATCGGTGCGTATAAAAGGCTCACCGCCGGTGATATTTGTAAAATACATATCCGGCAGCTTGCGTATGGTATCAATAGAAAGCTCCTCCTCCGGTGCCGAAGGACATTTGTATCTGTTGCACATTTTACAGCGTGCATTGCATCTGTATGTAACGATTACCGTTCCGTTTAATTTCTTAGCCATTTTTATTCCCCGTAAATTTTTAATAATTTTTCACAGTATTCCTCTACCGTGTCAAAGTGTGCGTTAAGGCAGTTTTTGCTCATTTGCCGTGCTTTTTCATCGTTTTCGGTTATGCTTTTAACCGCTTTTTCCAACGCCTCGGCGTTTGAGCTTTCAAAAAGCACGCCTGTCACACCGTCGTCAATCAGCTCCGGTATTCCGCCTATGTCTGCACCTACAACCGGAGTGCCGTACATAATGCTTTCCATTACCGAGAAGGGACAGTTTTCATACCAGGTGCTGGGATAGACGGAGCATTTTGCCTTCCTGATTAAATCCTCAAGCTCATTTCCTGTTTTAAATCCCACGTTTTTGATGTGAGGCTGAGCGTTAATCTGCTCCTCCATATCTCCCGAGCCGGCGCAAACAAAGCTTACTCCTTTAGCATCTATTATGGTTTCAATGCCTTTTTCCTCGGCATATCTGCCGAAGTATAAAACATAGTCCTCTTTTTCGGTCTCTTTTTTGTCAACAGAATCAATAAAATTATGCATTGCAACGGTTTTTCCTGCAAACAGGGGATTGGTGTCCATTTTGCTTTTCATAAATTCGCTGCAGCATATAATTTTATCAATGTATTTATAGGTTTTCAGTGCATTATATATAGTTGCCTCGGAAGTTCCGATAAGGCTCTTTGCCTTGCTGGAATGGATACATCCGCCCTTTGCACAGTTAATAAATTTACCGCCGATGCATTTTTCACAGTTTTCGCCGGTAACAGGATTTTTCATCTTGTGATTTGGGCAAATCAACTGATAATCGTGGGCGGTGAAAATCAGCTTAACCCTTTTGCCGGCACGCTTTTTATAATTCCTTACAGCATATATAATGCTGGGTGTTAACTGATAATTAAAATTGTTAAGATGTATTACATCAGGCTGAAAATCATCAAGCACTATTGAAATTTTTTTCTTTGCCTCGGCGGAATAAATCGTTTTAAAGGGATAAGCAATCTTTTTTAACTTGCTTCCACCGTGGAAATCCATATCCGAGGTGTATTGCTCTGCGTTATTTGATACGCATCTGCCCTCGTGCTCCATTCCGAAATACTGTACCTCGTGACCTATGGATTTTAAATAATCTCCCAGCTTGAATATGTATGTTTCAGACCCGCCGTTAGGGTAGAGAAACTTGTTAACCATTAGGATTTTCAATTTATCAGCCCTCTGTTTTCTCGTATAATTTCAGTGTGCGCTCGGTTATGTCCTGCCAGCTGTATTTACTGCATACATAATCCGCCACCGTGCTTTTATATTTTTGTACCTCTTGGGGATTTTTCAGCAGGAAATCAAGCTTTTCGTGTAAATCCTCAGCATCTCCTGCTTTAAAGCTTACCGCACTGTCACCGCAGACCTCTGTACATTCTGCAATGTCGGAGGTAAGACAGCAGTTAGAATAGCTCATAGCCTCCAGCAAACTGATGGGCATACCCTCCAAATCGCTGGGCAGGCAGTATATATAAGCGTTGGAATAAAGCTCCTCCAGCTCCTGTCCCTGAACAAAGCCGGTAAAAATAATTCTGCCGTCATTTTCGGCAAGCTTGTTTACCTCTGCCACATACTCGTCGGAATGGCTTGTGCTACCTGCTATAACAAGCTTTTTGTCCGTGTCGGTTTTCTTAAATGCGTCAATCAGATAATGCAGTCCTTTTTCCGGCACGATACGTCCCAAAAACAGAATGTAGCCGTCCCTTTCAAGAGAATATTTTTCTTTTATAAGAGAATTGTCCCTGATTTCAGGTCTTTCAATGCCGTTCGGTATAAATACGGTTTCTCTGCCGTAGGTATTCTTAAAATACTTCTGTACATTTTTTGAAAGGACTATTATCTCATCGGCGTATTTAGCTGCGGTTTTTTCACCGAATTTTAAAAATTTAGTGGCAAAACCGCCCCATTTTGCCCTCTGCCAATCAAGACCGTGTATTGTTACAATACATCTTTTGCCGAAAAGCTTTGCCAACGGCACCATTGACGACGGACCCTCGGCGTGAAAATGAATTACGTCGTAACCTCTAAATACCGCCTTCAGCGTTGCAAATGCACTGTAAACTATGGCGTTGAGCTTTGACGAATTAGGCGTGGGCACCCATACCAGCTTTACGCCGTTGTATTCCTTTGGGCGTTCACCGTTGTCAAACTCCTTGCCTGCAACGTGACGGCTTTTTCTGTTGTAGGCGGTTACGCTGTGCCCTCTTTTCACCATTTCTTCGCACAGCTTGCCCACAACAATTTCAATTCCGCCCTCACGTGAGGGTATTCTTTTGTGGCCTATCATAGCAATTTTCATAGAATTACTCCGCACCTTCGTGCTTTAATACAACCTTAACGGTTTTTAAAAGAAGCTTTATGTCAAGAGCAAGACTCCAGTTGTCTATGTACTGACAGTCAAGCTTAACCACTTCCTCAAAATCCTGTATGTTTGACCTGCCGCTGACCTGCCACATTCCCGTAATTCCGGGACGCATTGACAGTCTTCTTTTATGGCGGCTTTCATATTTTTCAAATTCATCAACTGTGGGCGGTCTTGTTCCCACAAGACTCATATCGCCTTTAACTACGTTGAAAAACTGAGGCAGCTCGTCAATACTGTATTTGCGTATGAATCTGCCAACCTTTGTAATTCTTGGGTCGTTGTCCATTTTGAACATAAGACCCTCCATTTTGTTCTGCTCCATCAGCTCTTTTTTCATTTCGTCAGCGTTGGGATACATAGAGCGCAGCTTGTAAATGTTAAAAAACCGTCCGTTCTTTCCCACTCTCTGCTGCTTAAAGAACAGGGGACCCGGAGACTCAATCAATAGCGGTATGGCTGTAATAAGAATAATCGGAATTGATACAATGCATCCAAGAAATCCTACGATTATGTCAATAAAACGCTTTACCGCCAATAATGTATTATTGTGAACAGCCGCCGCAAAGGTAGCCATAGGATGACCGGCGTACATTTTGCAGTTTATGTTGTTAAAATTACTGTCATCAACAATTTTTTCAAGGGCAGGAACATTGATGTGTACGGTTATTCCCATACTCTCAAGCTCCTCAATCATATCGTGTACACCGCTGCCGTCCTTGTAAGGAACGTTTATATAAACCTCGTCAAGAGGTGCGGTCCTAATCCAGTTAAGATAATCGCTTCCCGTGGCAACCACCGGCACATCCAAAACAGAGTCGGCGTGCTTTACTGCCGTTGACGTTGACGCACCGCCGCCGGAGCCGTTTTCCTCACGCCGGGCAAATGAATCATAAAACACTCCGTCCTTGCACAAATCGTCAACAAGAGCGATTCCCGATACTCTGACGGTCCAGTCGTCCAATAATTTCTCTACCATTCCCTCTGCCAAATCCGAAACGGTAATCACACCCGCGATAGATGCGTAAGCACTTCTTGTAAAGCGTCCTGTAAGGGCTCGTTTTAGAAAATATCTGTTTATCATTGAAAAAACGATAAACATAATAAAGCTTGAAAGATAGAGCCAACGGGATTCGGTAATAGAGTTTTTGGCAATTATGTTAAAAGCGGCAAATGTCAGATAAATCATTACTGCGTTAATAATAATGCTGCTCATTTCACGCAGTCGGTTTCTCTTTTTCAAATCAAGAGGCTTGTGAAAGCCGAGAAATGCGAACACGTATGACAAAGCCATTGTGGCACCGTACATCAGCCAGTCGTGAGCACTGTAATCAAGAATCCTTACAAACAGAAAACGGAAAATAAATATTGACAGTCCTGTTGCCGCCGCAAGAGAAATTCCGTCCAGGAAAAATTCAAACCAAAACTGAGTTTTAGTAAGCTTATTCATATACTATCATACCTTATCAAAAATAATTTTGCCGCAAATTATCTGTAGTTATAACTGTACTTATAATTGTAGTTATAGTTGTATCGTCTGTAATATGAATAATATTTCTTCTTTTCACTGTTAACGTCGTTAAGCACAAATCCAAGAATGTTTGCACCGATATGCTGCAGGCTGTTAACCGTTGTCTTAACGTCAATGGTGTTTGTGGTATCTGTTTTAATTACAAGAATATAGCCTGTGGATTTCTGCGCAAAAACAGTTGAGTCCGTAACAATGTTTACGGGCGGTGTGTCAATAAATACGCAGTCATAATGCTCTTTAACAAAATCCAGCAGTTTATCCATTCTGTCAGATGCAAGAAGCTCTGCCGGGTTCGGAGGAATTTTGCCTGCTGTAAGTACGGATAAATTCTCAATATCTGTTTTTGATACTGCAATGTTGTCCGTAAGACCTGCAAGAATTTCGGACAGACCGTTCTTTACGGGGATGGAGAACATACGGTGGATGGTGGGGTTTCTCATATCCGAGTCAATAAGGAGCGTTCTTTTTCCCATCTGCGCAAAGCTTATTGCAAGATTGATTGAGTTAATTGTTTTACCGTTGTTTGCCGTTGGGCTTGTAACAACGAATACGGGGCATCTTTCACCCTGCTGAGTGAACATAAGGTTTGTTCTTATGGCATTATACGCTTCTTTAACGGCAAATGAAGATTCTGCGCAAAGAATTTTTTTAGGGTCGTTCTGACTAAAGGTTTTTCTCTCTAAATCTTTTCTCTCTTTTTTATTTTTTCTGTTCATCTTTGCCCTCTCCTTTCAGTGCCTGAATATTTTCCAGCAGTGCGTTGCTGGGCTTGCCGGATACGGATATTGCCGGCGGACTCACCGTTTTAACCGTGGGGGATGCAGTTGTGTTACCGCTTGATTTTCTCTCAATGGTGTCAAGACGCGGAACAGTGCCCAGTACGGGAATATCAAATTCTCTTTCAATGTCCTTGGCGTTGGTGATTGTTGAATCAAACATTTCATAAATGAAGAATCCCAGGAATGAAACTACAAACAGTGCCAGGGCACCCACTAAAACATTTTTCTTCAAATTGGGAGAGGACGGACTTGAGGGAACCGTTGCATAGTCTATAATTTCAACACCGCCGGCTTTAACCACTCTAACTATTTCCTCCGGCGCAACCTTTGCGATTGAGTTTGCAATCTGTGCCGAAAGATTCGGGTCCTTGGTGTTTACCGTAACCTGAAATGCCTGCGTGTCCTCAACAAGACTTGCATTAACCATGTGCTTAAGTTCGCCTGCGGATAAATTCAAATCAAGGTCGTCGGCAACCTTGTTGAGTACCGTGTTGCTTTCAAGCACATAGATGTATGTATTAACAAGCTCCTTTGACGCAGTGATTTCGTTTTGGGTGATTGAAGTGTCGGAGCTGATTCTGTCCGTGTTACTGTAAACGTACATTTTTACCGTTGCGGAATATGTAGGGTCAATAAAAAAATGCGTAAAGCATCCTGCAATGATTCCGCCCAGCAATGTGAAAAGTATGATGAAGATAACCTTAGTCCTCATCATATAAAATATTTTTCGTAAGTCTATGTCTATTTCTTTTGTTTGTTCCATTTTATACCTCCGAGTGAGCATAATATTATATCATAGCAATTATAACATCTGTAACGGTAATAGTCAATTAATTTATTAATAATACTAAATTAAGATATTTGTAATTAAAAGAAGAAAAAACACCCTGTATGCCGAATATTATATAATTCTGACATACAGGGTTAAAATATTTTTTATTCAAGCTCAAATGCACCGGTATAAAGACGGTAATATACTCCTTTTTGACGGATTAATTCCTCGTGATTTCCCCGTTCAATAATTCTGCCATGGTCAAGAACCATAATTACGTCGGAATTTTGAACAGTTGACAAGCGGTGTGCAATAACAAACACCGTGCGTCCCTTCATAAGCTTTTCGGTGCCGTCCTGCACCAGCGATTCAGTGCGTGTGTCAATAGAGGAGGTCGCCTCGTCAAGAATCATAACCGGAGGGTTTGACACGGCGGCTCTTGCAATGGATAAAAGCTGCTTTTGACCTTGTGAAAGCCCGCTTAAATTTCCGTTTATCACCGTGTTGTACCCGTTGGGAAGCATTCTTATAAATCCGTCGGCGTTGGCGAGCTTTGCTGCCGCAATACATTCCTCGTCGGTGGCGTTTGGATTGCCGTATCTCAGGTTTTCCATAATTGTACCGGTAAATAGATTTACGTCCTGTAAAACTATGCCCAGCGAACGGCGTAAATCGGCTTTTTTGATTTTGTTAATATTTATTCCGTCGTAGCGTATCTTTCCGTCGGCAATATCGTAAAAACGGTTAATCAGGTTTGTGATGGTTGTTTTTCCTGCTCCCGTTGAGCCTACAAAAGCAACCTTCTGTCCCGGCCGGGCGTTAATTGTAATATCGTGAAGTACCTCTTTATTGGGGTTGTAGCCGAAATCCACATGGTCAAAGACAATTTCTCCTTTTAGCCTTGTGTATGTTACGGTGCCGTCGGAATGGGGATGCTTCCATGCCCATATACCTGTTCGGCTGTCGCTTTCGGCGATTTCCCCGTCCTTTTCGCAGGCGTTAACGAGTGTTACATATCCCTCGTCGGTTTCGGGGCTTTCGTCCATAAATTTGAAAATTCTTTCGGCACCTGCAAGGGCAGTGATTATGGAGTTAAACTGATTTGATATCTGTGAAATCGGATTGGTGAAATTTCGTGATAGAGTTAGAAAAGAGGCAATCATTCCGAGTGTAAGGGTGTTGGTTCCCGTAAGACCTAAATTTGTAACATTTGAAATGGCCATAAATGCTCCCAGCACTGCAATGATAACGTATTGAATATACCCCAGAGCGTTCATCATCGGCATAATTGCGTTGGCAAAGCCGTTTGCCTTTGCCGAATTTTCTTCCCAGGCGGAGTTTTTCTGCTTTAATTCGGCTTTTGACTGATTTTCACGGCAGAAAACCTTGACAACCTTCTGTCCGTTAATCATTTCCTCTACATATCCGTCAAGCTCGGCAAGAGTTTTTTGTTGAGCAATAAAATATTTACCGCTTTTGCCGGCAACCTTTTTTACAATAACAAGTATTAAAAATACGGCGGCGCATACTACGAGAGTCAGCCATACGCTTATATACAGCATACATACAAACACCGCTATAATCGTAAAAACAGAGGATATCAACTGCGCCATTGACTGTGCTATCATCTGGCGCAGGGTGTCGGTATCGTTGGTGTAAAGGCTCATTGTGTCGCCGTGGGTGTGAGTATCAAAGTATCGTACAGGCAGCTTCTGCATTTTTGAAAACATTTCATCACGGATTGTTTTCAGTGTTCCCTGGGCGATTGTTACCATACGACGATTGTAAATATAGGTTGCCGCCGTGCCTGCAAGATATATTACAGCCATAGTTATAAGTGCCCGGAGCAAATTCGTAAAATCGGGGTTGTCGCTTCCCAGCATCGGCGTAATATAATCGTCAATAAGGCTTTGAAGAAACAGCGACGACGCTGCACTGGCAACGGCGCTTACAAGTATGCATACTACAACAAGAATTACTGAAATTTTGTAGCTTTTCATATATGACAAAAGTCTTTTGAGTGTTTTTAAATATGATTTATTTTCGGTCATCGTTAGAGTCTCCTTTCTGCTGTGAACAGTATATTTCTTTATAAATATCGCAGCTTTCAAGCAGCTGGCTATGCTTGCCGTTGGCTATAATTTTTCCCCGGTCCATAACGATAATCCGGTCCGCTTTTTGTATTGAGCTGATTCTCTGTGAAATTATGATTTTGGTTGTCTGCGGAATATATTCTTTCAAGGCTTTTTGTATGCAGGCGTCGGTTTTTGTATCAACGGCGCTTGTGGAGTCGTCAAGTATAAGCACCTTCGGCTTTTTCAGCAATGCACGGGCTATGCAAAGCCTTTGCTTTTGACCGCCGGATACATTTGCTCCGCCTTGCTCAATATGGGTTTTGTATCCGTCGGGCATTGCGTCTATAAATTCGTCGGCACAGGCAAGACGGCAGGCGGTTTTAATTTCTTCTTCACCGGCATTTTCACATCCCCATCGCAGATTTTCCTCAATTGTTCCGGAAAAAAGCTCGTTTTTCTGCAGCACCATTGCAACGCTGTTTCTAAGGGCGTCCAGGTCATAATCCCTAACGTCTGTTCCGCCGAGCGTAAGCTTGCCGGCAGTAACATCATAAAGACGGGGAATAAGCTGAACCAGCGATGATTTAGAAGAGCCTGTGGAGCCGAGTATTCCAACGGTTTCACCTGATTTGATTTTCAGATTGATATTTTCAAGCACCTTTTTGTCTGCGGATGATGAATAGGAAAAATCCACCGACTCAAATATAATTTCTCCGTTTTTTACCTCTTTCACAGGATTTTCGGGATTTTCAATATCTGTTTTTTCTTCAAGTATTTCGGCAATTCTTTTGGCGGATGAGCCGGCAATAGTCATCATTGCAAATACCATTGACAGCATCATAAGGCTTGTAAGAATCTGCATTGCGTAGGTTATAAGTGCGGTTAAACTGCCGGTTGTCAGTCCCATTGATGCGTCATTACCGCAGGCAACTATTGCCTTTGCGCCAATCAAGGATATGAGTATCATACACGCATACATACAAAACTGCATCAGCGGGGAGTTAAGAGCAAGTAAACGCTCACCCTTTGCAAAATCTATAAATACCCTTTGGGATATTCCCTTGAATTTTTTTATCTCATAATCCTCTTGGTTAAAGGATTTTACAACACGTATTCCTCGCACATTTTCCTCAACCTTTCCGTTAAGCTTATCGTATGTGTGAAATACTCTTTCAAAAATCGGATTTACTTTTTTTACAATCAGCAGTAACAGTCCTCCTAATATGGGTATTACCCCGAGAAAAATCAGTGAAATTTTCTTGTTTATTGTAAAAGAAACTATTATGGAAAAAATCATCATAACAGGTCCTCTTATTGCCATACGTATAAGCATTTGATATGCGTTTTGCAGGTTGGTAACATCGGTTGTCAGTCTTGTTACGATTGAAGCCGGCGAAAATTTATCAATGTTTGAAAACGCAAAGCTTTGAATATTTGAGTACATATCCCTTCGCAAATTCGCCGCAAAACCGGCGGAGGCATTGGCGGCGGTGTGAGCGCAAAGAACTCCCGATATAAGCTCAGTTACTGCGAATATAAGCAGTGCAGCTCCGTATTTCCATACCTGACTCATATCCGATTTTTCAATACCGAAGTCAATGAGATTTGACATACACAAGGGTATAATGATTTCAAAAATAACTTCAAGTATAGATAAAAATACTGTTAATACCGATGTTTTTTTGTGTTTGCCGAGACTTTTTGCAAGCGTTTTTATCATAAGATAAACTCCTTTCATATATAAAATGTAGCACGCTACACTTTGCTTTGTAAAGTAAGCCGATTTTTGCATAATATTTGAAAAATCGGTTTAACTTTAATTTTAATCGTTGCTTATATTTTCGTAAATTATTTTAAGATATTTTTCAAGCTCTAATATCTGATTTTCCGAAAGGGAAGACAGCATTTTTACATCATTGGCGTGAATAACGGATTTTATCTCCCGTCCTGTTTGTACGCCTTTTTCAGTCAGCTTCACCATTTTGTTGCGTTTGTCGGCAGGGTCAAACCAAGTGGTTATAAAGCCGTTTTGCTCCAGCCGTGAAATTATACCCACAACTGTCGGATGAGAAACATCAAGGAAATTTTCAATTTCCTTTTGCGTTGATGCATCGTTTTTCTCCTCAAGATAGGATATTACGCGGGATTGAGTAAGAGTAAGTCCGTGCTTTTTAAGGTCTGCGTCGCCGCGTACCTTAAGCCTATCTGTTATAAGTTTAAAAAGGTAGCCTATTTGCTGGTCCAAAATTAAACCTCCTTTAATACAAGTGTAGCACGCTACATATTATACAAAACAAAGCTCCGTTTGTCAACATCAAACGGAGAAAAAACTTATTGTTATATATCGTAGTCCATGGAAATACTGCTTTCGGCAACTGCGTGCATGTGCTTTTTAACAACAGAGCAGTGATATTCGTCCTGCTGATATGCGTCAAGGGCGTCTCTGTCGTCAAGGGTTACCTGAAGAATAACATCGTAGGACCTGGGTGAATGAAGAAAATCAACGCCTACCTCAATGGAACGCAGTAAATCAACATTTCCCTCCATTGATTTTAAAACCTCGGCGGCTTTTTTACATTCGCCTTCGCTGTTGTCTTTAAGCTTAAAGCAAACTATGTGTTTAATCATAATACCAAACCTTTCGTAATCAAAAATACCTGCCCGGAGAAGTCCTCCAAGCAGGCGTAATTTTTATTTTGCCACATCAAAGACTCTGTTTTCACGTATAATGTTAACCTTGATTTGTCCGGGATATTCCATCTCTTCCTCAATCTTTTTAACAATTTCACGTGCTACAAGAGGCATCTTTTCATCGTCAACAACGGTGGGGTTAACCATAACCCTAACCTCTCTGCCTGCCTGAATGGCATAAGCCTTTTCAACTCCGTCAAAGCTTGTGGAAATTTCTTCAAGCTGCTGAAGTCTCTTGATATAGTTTTCAACATTTTCACGTCTTGCACCGGGACGTGCCGCAGATACTGCGTCAGCCGCCTGAACAAGCGCCGCTACTACGGTCTTGCACTCAATATCGCCGTGGTGAGCCTGAATTGCGTGTACAACCGCTTCGTTTTCCTTATACTTTCTTGCGTATTCTACGCCGAGAGCAATGTGGCTGCCCTCCATCTCGTGGTCAAGTGCCTTACCTATATCATGAAGAAGTCCGGCACGGCGGGCAAGCTTTTCGTCTGCGCCAAGCTCGGCGGCCATAAGTCCTGCTATGTAGGACACTTCAAGCGAATGCTTAAGCACGCTCTGACCGTAAGATGTACGGTATTTTAACTTGCCTAAAAGCTTTACAAGCTCGGGGTGAATTGAACCGCAGTTGGCCTGAATTACAGCCTTTTCACCCTCAGCCTTAATTGTTGCTTCAACCTCACGCCTTGATTTGTCATACATTTCCTCAATGCGTGTGGGGTGGATTCTGCCGTCCTGAATGAGTCTTTCAAGTGTAAGACGGGCAACCTCTCGTCTTACAGGGTCAAATGAACTGATTGTGATGGCCTCCGGCGTATCGTCGATAATAAGCTCAACGCCTGTAATCTGCTCTATTGAGCGGATATTTCTGCCCTCACGTCCGATTATTCTGCCCTTCATATCGTCACTGGGCAGGGCAACAACGGATACAGTGGTTTCTGCTGTGTGGTCTGCTGCACAACGCTGGATAGCAGTGCTGATTACCTCTCTTGCCAAAACATCGCTTTGGTCACGAATCATCTGCTCATACTCAAGGATTCTCTTGCTCTTTTCTACGTCAAGCTCAGATTCAAGCGAGGACATAAGCTGTTTCTTAGCGTCCTCCTGAGAAAGTCCTGAAATTCTTTCCAGCATATCAAACTGGCTTTTCTTGATGCCATCGATTTCGAGTAATTTATCGTCTGCTTCTTTAAGCTTTTCGTTAAGACGTTCGCTTTTTTCTTCCAGCGTGTCAGCCTTTTTGTCAAGGTATTCCTCACGCTGATTAAGACGTTTTTCCTGCTTTTGTACTTCGTTTCTTCTTTCACGGATATCTCTGTCCGCTTCTGTACGAAGCTTGTGAATTTCGTCCTTTGCTTCAACAAGACGTGCTTTTTTTGTAGTCTCCGCCTCGGATAAAGCATTGTTAATAATTCTTGTGGCCTCCTGGGTGGCAGAGCCGATTTCCTTTTCGGAAGTCTTGCGTCTGTGTTCAATACCCAGTACGAACCCGATTACGCCGAAAACAATCGCAGCAATTACCGCTGCAATTATTGCAATAACAACATTACTCATAGTCAACAGCACCTCCTTCTGTTTAAAATTCTCGTTCATCGCAGCACTTACGCCAAAGCGGCGCAGTGCCAATCATCAGAAAAGGTACAGTTTTATGCAAATTCAGTCCTGTTTATCACTTTGCTGGCTATCGGCACAATATGTGGTAAACAGAATTTCTTTACTATATTACACCTATATCTTGTATCTGTCAAGTGTTTATATTTTTTATCCGTCTTTACAATGTAAAGCGAAGGAAACTATTTGTAAAAAAGAATGTAAAGAAATTATTACAAACTGTATTTTAAAAAATTTCTAAATTTGTTTGACAATGAGGAATTTTAGTGCTATTATATCGGTAATAAATGAAAACATTGAAGGGAACACGGCAGCTTGTTCTTATGCTTTAGAGAGCGTTTGTTTGGTGCAAAAACGTGCGTAGGGCTTCCTGTTACCATCCCCGAGTGTCCGCAGGAAATGGCGGAACGTATATCTGCGTTAAAGATTTTGAGCGGCAGGGCTTATGCCTTGCAATTCAGGTGGAACCGTGTATTTTCTGCACCCTGATTTTCAGGGTGCTTATTTTTTTATGAAAGGAAGACGATTTTATGAAAATCACATTAAAAGACGGCTCTGTTTTGCAGTATGACGGTGCAAAAACAGCGGCAGACGTAACAAAAGACATTTCAATGGGACTTTTCCGTAATGCTACCTGCTGTAAGATTGACGGCGAAGTTAAGGATTTACGAACACTTATAGATACCGACTGCACTCTTGAGGTGCTTACATTTGACGACGAGGACGGCAGAAAAGCCTTTAATCATACCGCCTCTCACGTTATGGCGCAGGCTGTAAAAAGGCTTTATCCCGATGCAAAGCTTACAATCGGACCTGCTATTGATGACGGCTTCTATTATGATTTTGACGTGGAAAAGCCCTTTTCACCGGAGGATTTGGCTAAGATTGAAAAAGAAATGAAGGCCATAATCAAAGAAAATTATGATATTGAAAAGTTTGAGCTTTCTCCTGAGGACGCAAAAAAGCTTATGCAGGAGAAGGACGAGCCGTATAAGATTGAGCTTATTGAAGAGCATTCAGCCAAAGGCGAGCCTATAAGCTTTTATAAGCAGGGTGAGTTTACCGAGCTTTGCGCAGGTCCTCATATTCCCGAGATGAAGGTTATTAAGGCGTTTAAGCTTACAAACTGCACCGGCGCATATTGGAGAGGAAATTCGGATAACAAAATGCTTTGCAGAGTTTACGGCACTGCCTTCCCGAAAGCGTCTATGCTTGAGGAGCATCTCAATAAGCTTGAGGAGGCTAAAAAGCGTGACCATAACAGATTAGGCAGAGAGCTTGAGCTGTTCACAACCGTTGATTATATCGGTCAGGGTTTGCCTATTATGCTTCCCAAGGGTGCAAAGGTAATTCAGCTTATGCAGCGCTGGGTAGAGGACGAGGAGGCAAAGCGTGGTTGGCAGCTTACTAAAACTCCTCTTATGGCAAAATCGGATTTGTATAAAATTTCCGGTCACTGGGACCACTATCAAGACGGTATGTTTGTGTTAGGTGACGAGGAAAAGGACAAGGAGGTTTTTGCACTTCGTCCTATGACCTGTCCTTTCCAGTACCAAGCATATCTTAATAAACCTCGTTCATACAGAGATTTACCGCTCAGATATGACGAAACCTCAACCCTTTTCAGAAATGAGGCAAGCGGCGAAATGCACGGACTTATCCGTGTGCGTCAGTTCACAATTTCCGAAGGACATCTTATGTGTACTCCCGAGCAGCTGGAGGACGAGTTCAGAGGCTGTCTTGAGCTTTGCGAATATATGCTTAAAACTCTCGGACTTTACGAGGATGTTACCTTTAGATTTTCACAGTGGGACCCCAACAACAGAGAAAAGTATATCGGCACTCAGGAACAGTGGGATGAGGCTCAGGGCGTTATGAAAAATATTCTTGACGACCTTAAGATTGATTATAAAATCGGTATCGGCGAAGCTGCCTTCTACGGTCCAAAGCTTGATATTCAGATTAAAAATGTGTTTGGCAAGGAAGATACTCTTATCACAATTCAGATTGACCAGATGCTTGCGGAAAAATTCGGTATGGAATATACCGACAGGGACGGTGCAAAGAAGAATCCGTATATAATCCACAGAACCTCAATCGGCTGTTACGAGAGAACTCTCGCCTTGCTTATTGAAAAATATGCAGGCGCATTCCCCACATGGCTTGCTCCGGTTCAGGTTAAATTCCTGCCTATTGCAGACCGTCACCTTGATTATGTTTATGAGGTTAAAAAGCAGTTTGAGGCGGCAGGTATTCGCTGTGAGGTTGATGACAGAAGCGAAAAAATCGGCTTCAAGATTCGCAGTGCCCAGCTTGAAAAGGTGCCTTATATGATTCTTGTGGGCGACAAGGATATTGAGGCGGGAACCATCTCCATTCGTGCAAGAAAAGACGGCGATTTGGGTGCCTTCGGCGTTGACGATTTCCTTGCAAAAATCAAGGAAGAAATTGACACAAAAGCAATTTCATAAATATTTAGTTATCATGCTCTTGAAAAGTAAATTGGCTTTTCAAGAGCTGATTTTTTTGTCATTTACCTTGCAAACTCGGCTGTTCACCGATGATTTATTGACTCGTTTGTGTAAAAATGTTAATTTATTTGTATAAAATATATGAGGTGTTTTTATGAAAAAATTTATTAGCTTGCTTTTATCGGCAGTTATGCTTCTCAGCGTAACAGCAGGAGTGAATCTGTCAGCCTGTGCAGAAACTACATATACGTATAATTCATCCACCGGAAGCTTTAACTACATTGTTTTGGACAATGGAACAATAGAAATTGAAAGGGTAATTATGAACAACGGCGTTGCGTTGGAATCCATTGTTATTCCCTCAGCAATTAACGGAAAAACCGTAACCAGCTTAGGCAACAGTTCACTTTCTTCTTCAATGAGCGGTATGAGAAATGCAAAAAATGTATCTATTCCGAATACGGTAAAAAATATAGGTGAAAGTGCATTTAACTCCAGCGGTATTACGTCTATATCGATACCATCCGGTGTTGAAGGCATTGGAGATAATGCATTTTCCAATTGTGACTTATTAACAAGTGTAACAATTCCGGGAAGCGTAAAGAAAATAGGTAACTTCTCTTTTTCATATTGTGATAACATTGAATCTGTCACAATTTCCAACGGTGTTGAAGTAATTGGCGAACATGCGTTTTCCGGTTGTGAAAAATTAACAAAGCTGTCATTGGGCAACGGTGTGAAAGTAATAGGCCTGTCTGCATTCAGTCCAAGTCGGCTTTCTTCCGTTATAATACCGTCAAGTGTTACAAGCATTGACTCATGGGCGTTCACCAATTACTATTTAACAACTGTAAAAATTTACAGCAAAAGCTGCAAAATAGCAGATTGGTCTGTATTTTATAATTCCGAGCGCATCAGTCAAGGTAAAAAGATTAACCTCTACGGATATAGAAATTCAACTACGCAGACCTATGTATCCAATAACAGTTATAATTATAAATTTTATGCCCTTGACCCCACAATCAAAAGTGCAACACTTTCAACAACCTCTTACACCTATAACGGCAAGGTTAAAACTCCGTCGGTAAAAATTACAGACAGCAATGGCAGAACTCTTGTCAAAAATACGGATTATACCGTAACCTACGCCAGCGGTAGAAAAAATGTTGGTAAATATTCCGTAAAAATAAAATTTAAAGGAAATTACACCGGTACAAAGACTCTGTATTTTACAATTAAGCCGAAAGCCACAAGCATTTCAAGCGTATCTGCCGGCTCAAAAAGATTTACTGTTAAGTGGAAAAAGCAGTCAACTCAAACAACAGGCTATCAAATTCAGTATAGTACATCATCAAAATTTACAAGCCCTAAATATGTAACAGTATCAAGCTATAAAACCACCTCTAAAACAGTAAAAAGCCTTAAAGCAAAGAAAAAATATTATGTCCGTGTACGCACCTATAAAACAGTAAGCGGTACAAAGTATTACTCCTCTTGGTCTAAGGCTAAATCCGTTACAACTAAAAAATAACAGCAAACAACCCTCCGGATTTCCGGAGGGTTGTTTTGGTAAATTATGATTTAACCGAAAAATACCCTTGGTGGTTGGGCGTTCTTTTTTTTGCGGAATTATAATATATTTGCATTTTATGCGGTTTTCTGCTAATATCTATAAGGAATAAAATTAAGGAAGATAAAAATGTTTGTTGATATAGCTAAAATTAAAATTAAAGGCGGCGACGGCGGTGCCGGTGCGGTGGCGTTTCACCGTGAAAAATATGTTGCCGCCGGCGGACCCGACGGCGGTGACGGCGGTAAAGGCGGCGACGTTGTGTTTGTGGTTGACGACAATCTTGCCACTTTGGCGGATTTCCGTTATAAACGTAAATATTCCGCACCCAACGGGGAGCAGGGCAGAGGCGGAAGATGCAACGGCAAAAAGGGTCAGGATTTGGAAATACGTGTTCCCAGAGGCACCGTTATAAGAGAAATTAACAGCGGTGCCGTTATGGCGGATATGAACAAAACCGAGCGCTTTGTTGCCGCAAAAGGCGGTAAAGGCGGCTGGGGCAACACCCATTTTGCCACACCTACACGTCAGGTTCCGAGATTCGCAAAGCCCGGTATTCCCGGCGAGGAGTGGGAAGTGAGCCTTGAATTGAAGCTTCTTGCCGATGTGGGACTTGTAGGTTATCCTTCGGTGGGTAAATCAAGTCTTATTTCCGTTGTTTCACAGGCTAAGCCTAAAATCGGCGACTACCATTTTACAACGCTTGTACCCAATTTAGGCGTTGTATCAATGGGTCAGGGCAACAGCTTTGTAATTGCCGATATTCCCGGTCTTATTGAGGGTGCCAGCGAGGGCGTTGGCTTAGGTCATCAGTTTTTGCGCCACGTTGAGCGTTGCCGTATGCTTATTCACATTGTTGATGTCAGCGGTCACGAGGGCAGGGACCCTATTGATGATTTTGAAAAAATCAACGAGGAGCTTGTTAAATTCAATCCCGAGCTTGCCGAAAGACCTATGATTGTTGCCGGCAACAAAATTGATATGGCGGAGCCGGAGGATATTGAACGCTTTAAGAATTATGTTGAGGGCAAGGGATATGAGTATTACTCAATCTGCGCACCTATTCTTGAGGGTACAAAGGAGCTTATGAATGTGGTTTGGAATAAGCTCAAGGAGCTTCCTCCCATTAAAGAATATGAAACGGAGGAAATTCCTCTTGAGGCTTTGATGAAGGATGACAAGGGCTTCAAAATCACCGTTGAAGACGGCAATTACTATATTGTTGAGGCGAATTGGTTCCCGAAGGTGCTTAAAGGAATTGACGTTGAGGATTACGAGTCCTTGCAGTATATGCAGCGTGTCCTTGAAAAAAGCGGAGTTTTTGACGCTCTGCGCGAAAAAGGAATCCAGGAGGGCGACATAGTATCTATTTACGATATTGAGTTTGAGTATATACCATAATGAGATTTATAGATAACGAGGTTAATCCAAAGCAGTTAAGCCCGTTAAACCTTGCGTTTATCGGCGACTGCATTTATGAAATAATGGTGCGTGAAAAATTGGTTTGCACCGCCAACAGACCTGTTAACGATTTACACAGGGAAAGCGTAAAATATGTCAGCGCAAAGGCGCAGACTCAGGCTTTTCAACGTATAGAGCCAATGCTTACTGAGGAGGAAATTGCCGTGTTTAAGCGTGGCAGAAACGCTAAAGTGGGGCATAATCCAAGGTCGGCAAGCCAAGGCGAATACCATACGGCGACAGGTGTTGAAGCACTTTTCGGCTATCTTTATCTGACGGAGCAAACCGAGCGCTTGCAGGAATTATTTAATAAAATCAGTGAATAGTTAATTTTTATCTTGACAAACCGCAGAGATGTGGTATAATAAATTTCGCTGATGGGAGCATAGCTCAGCTGGGAGAGCATCTGCCTTACAAGCAGAGGGTCACAGG
>JBJEPO010000139.1:0-9166 GCA_051881275.1 Eubacterium sp.
AAAAGGACAGGGTGAAATAATCCTTTTCCTCAAGGAATTTAACAGTATATCTTTGGGGACGGATATAAATTGTAACCATATCCTTTGCCCAAAGCTCACCCACGGCACCCCAGGAGACAGTCATTGTGTTAAGGGCATTTTCATCACCTGCGGTAACAAGTCCCCACTGATTTTTAAGCAAATCAACAACATTTTCTTTAACATCGGTAAAGCTGATTTCTTTAAACATAAATATCACTCCAAAATAAAATTTTCTATATCAAGAAATCAAATTATTTCTGCAAAAAGCCGATTTTTTTCATAGCCTTGGCAAGTGTACGATGAGCCACACGGGAGGCAATATCCGCACCGTTGGTCCAGCACTGCTGAAGATATGCTTTATCCTGCATATACTCGTTATACTTTTTCTGTACAGGCTCAAGCTCCGCAATAACCGCCTCGCCCACGGCTTTTTTGAAATCGCCGTAGCCTTTACCGGCAAAGTCGTGTTCAATGGTTTCAAAGCTGTCGCCCGTAACGGCACTGTAAATAGTCATAAGGTTATTAATTCCGTCCTTGCCCTCGGCGTAATGCACTGACATTTCGGAATCGGTAACAGCCGACTTAAACTTCTTCATAATAACATTAGGCTCATCAAGAAGATAAATTGTACCCTTTGGATTGGGGTCGGATTTGCTCATCTTTCTTGTGGGGTCCTGCAAGGACATTACCCTTGCGCCTGCTTTCGGAATGTACGGCTCCGGCACGGTAAACACATTGCCGTAAATACCGTTAAATCTCTCGGCAATATCCCTTGTGATTTCAAGATGCTGTTTTTGGTCTGCGCCTACGGGCACCACGTCCGCCTGATAAAGCAGAATATCAGCCGCCATTAGACAGGGATATGTAAACAGACCGGCGTTTACATTATCGGAATGCTGAGCGGATTTATCCTTAAACTGAGTCATTCGTGAAAGCTCGCCGAACTGTGTATAGCAGTTAAGAAGCCAGCCTAACTGAGAATGCTCGGGCACGTGGGACTGAATGAAAACTATACCCTTTTCCGGGTCAAGTCCCAAAGCCAAAAGCATTGCGTAGAGCTGTGTTGTCTGCTGTCTTAATTTAGCAGGCTCCTGCCTTACGGTGATTGAATGTAAATCGGCAATACCGAAAATTGTATCAAAATCCTCCTGAAAAGCAGGCCAACCCCTCATTGCGCCCAAATAATTGCCCAAGGTGGGAATTGACGTAGGCTGAATTAAGGACAGACTTCTTTTTTTGCGCTGAGGTTTATTTTCTTCTGACATTTTTACATCTCCAATAAATTATTTATATTCTTTTGCAACTTCGCCTAAAATTTTAACGCCTTTAACGATATTTTCATCGGACGGAGTTGAGAAATTCATACGGATATACTGAGTAGAGTCGGTATCGTTCATTAAAAATGCATTGCCCGGAACAACGGCAACCTTTTTTTCCACCGCTTTTTGAACAAACTCAAGCATATTAACACTGTCGGGAAGCTTGCACCAAATGAACAAACCGCCTTCGGGTCTTACATATTCAACAAAATCGCCTAATTCTTTATCAATGCAGTCGCACATAAGATTAAGCTTCTTACGGTAAATATCCTGAATTTTTGTAATATGAGCGTCCACGTCGTAACGCTTAAACCACTCATCAACAATCATCTGATTAAGACAGGGTGTGTGAACATCCGCCGCCTGCTTTCCAACGGTCATTTTTGCAAGCACAGGCTTAGGTGCAATACAGTAAGCAACACGCAGACCGGGTGACAGAATTTTACTGAATGAGCCTGCATAAATAACAATGCCCTCGGTATCCATTGATTTAATAGTAGGAATTTTCTCCCCTGCTACACGAAGGTCGCCGTAGGGATTATCCTCAAGAATCATCACGGAATATTTCTTTGCCAGAGCATAAAGCCTTTTTCTCTTTTCAAGGCTCATTGTAGCACCGGAGGGATTTTGGAAATTAGGAATAGTATAAATAAATTTAGCATTGGGAGTAGCTTTAAGAGCCTGCTCCAAAGCGTCAACATCCATACCGTCAGCCTCTACGGGAACGCCCTTTAGCTTACAGTTATATGAACGAAAGCAGTTAAGGGAACCGATAAAGGACGGCTCCTCGCAAATAACGGTATCACCCTCGTTGCACAAAACCTTCGTGGTTAAATCCATAACCTGCGTTGCGCCGGACATAATGATGATATCGTCAAATTCCCTGCCGATATTTTCACGCTGCTTCATCCAGTCTTTAACAGTATCACGCAAGGGCTGATAACCCTCGGACACACCGTATTGAAGTGCATCAATAGGTCTGTTTGCAAGTATATCTGCGCTGATTGCCCTTACCTCGTCAACAGGAAAAGCATCCGGTGCAGGATTTCCTGCCGCCAGCGGAATAATCGCAGGGTCGGCAGTGGCCTTTAAAATCTCCCTTATTGCGCTGGGCTGAAGTGATGAAATTCTGTTAGAAAAATTGTAATCCATTTTAAAACATCTCTATTCAATAAATTATATAATTCCGTCGGCTCTAAGCATTTCTATAAGCCTTTCGGTATTTTTTCCGTCGTGGAAAGCAACTATTTTTGAATAACGCTTTATATATTCGGGGTTCTGAGAGGTGGCATAATAATTATCCTCAATGGATTTGCTTAAGCCTTCGGTGCTGTAAAAATAATCGCCGTAAACATTATCCTCGTTAAGCATAAGCTTTGTTGACGGACCGTACTGAGCCATACAGTAATCCTTTTCTTCCCAGTAGAAAATAACTCTTGCTCCACGGTAAAAGGCATCATAAGCAATGGAGGAATAGTCCGTTATAAGCACTCTCGTCTGCTTTAAAATATCGTCATAGCAGGAGTCAAGCACCATTTTTTCAACAATCGCCTTGGGCAGATGCTTAAGCTCGTTTACTATCAGCGGATGAGGAAGAATAACCACCTTATCCTTTAAATTATCCGGCACGCTGTCATAAATTCGCATTACCATTTTAAAATATGCCGTCTGGTTAAAATCATCTCTTGCGGCATTGATTTCCCAAGGACGCCAGGTGGGCATTATGGCAATTTTATCGGCGGTATCGGACATATAATTTCTGTCAAATTTCGGCAGACCCGTAATATACAAATCGTCGGGATAGTGATGGCCCAATTCGGTAAAATGGTCAGCCTCTGCCTGTGATGACACAACAACCCTGTACTTGCCGTTAAGATTTTTACGCTTAAACATACCTCTTGCTTCGCTGTCAAGAGATACCATATACATAACTCCGTGCTGTAAAAATACGTAGTTAAGATTTTTGCTTGATATTTTTCTCAGCGGAAGAATGTTAAAGGTTTTTAAATCAATGGCGTGAACAAGCGCCTCGGTGCCGATAAAGGTTTTGCTCCTAAAGAAATATAAATAATGTTTAAAAGTATATTTATATATTATATTATTCTTATATTTATCGGGTATTCTGTCAATGAACTCATAATTTCTGTCAACAATGAAATATGAATTTGTATAACCGTCATCAATAAGCTTTTCAAACAAAACGCTGGCGCTTTCCTCGTATTTTGAGGAATTTTTTTCGTACAGCAGAACTATTTTGTCCGCCTTTTCACTGCGCCACAGAAGTCCTAAAGCAAATGCCACATCCTGTTTAATTCGCTCAATAAATTTATCCGTAACATTAACGGACCTTACATAAATATTCAGTCTATTATTCCTTGACTGACGGAAAATTGCGACAGTCTGAGTCTCCTTTTCAACGGTCATAGGACCGCGCAGTCCCAAAAACACGTTAAACAGAAAGGCTCTGTAAACTATATGGCACTGAACGGTATGATTATACTTATTTTTATAGCACAAAGCCACCATATTTGTAGCCGGCATATCAACAATATCCTTTAAAGGAATGTCAAAGGTATAAATTCCGCTGTGGCGCTTTGAATTTCTTGAAGTGTTGGAAATAAAGCGGGGCTTATACTGCCTTTCGCTTTCTCCCACCGTGATATACAAATCGGAAAGCCTTGTATTAATGGGAGTTTTAAAGGTAAAAAAGCTAATGCATTTCATTTTATTTTTACCTTTTATATATAAGGGCAGTATATTTTTCATACAGGAATTTCTTCTAAAGCTTTCGTCCGCCAGCATATCCTCGTTTCGCTGAATATACGCCTCATTCTCCTGCTGAGCCATATCCAAGGCGGTAAAATTATGCTTATGCTCATACCTTTTAACGTATTCAACCTTTTTGGCGTAACGCTTGCCATAGCAGAAATAATCGCCGTGTTCAATAAGCACCTTTTCACCGCTCATGGCGGACAGTATGCCTGCCATAACTGCGTTTGCGCAGGAAAAATCAACAATTTTAACAGGCTCAAAGGAGTAGAACATACGCTTTGCTTCCCTTGAATAAAACTCTTTAGAAGCCTCTCTGTCATCATAAAAGCCCAGTCCCCTGTTAAATACGGTGCTTACAAGCTCCCGTATATTAAACTGAAAGGCACTGACTATTCCGAAGGTTGAAACATTCTTATCAAGGGAAAGCACATATTCCTTACTGCTTTTGGTAAAATTACGTCTGTACGCAATAACGTAATTGTATCCGGGATTTTCCGTAATATAATTGTTTATATTTTCATAATGGGTGGCAGGAAGTGAGCCGGCATAAATCAGGCACACATTTTTACCTGCGTTTTCATTCTTTTCAAGCTTGATTGTACTGCTTTCGCCCTGAACCATCAAATCAAACAGCTTTTCGCATATATCTGCGGAGCCGTTAGTGCAGTATTCGCTGATAAAATCACTGTAATCAGCCACAGGGCGATTCATTTCATCAATGGTTTCATCCACCGTTTCGGTAAGAGGAAACGGCAGAGCGTCAAGATTGATATACACACCTCTTGAGGTGAGATATTTCTCCTTATCATAAGCAAAAAGTATAATTTTTTTACCTGTTACGGCGAAGTCAAAGAACACGCTGGAATAATCGGTAATAAGACCGTCGCAGGCGTTAAGCACCTCGTAGGTGTCGTAATCTGCCGGGAAATACTTAATATGGCTGAAGCTTTCACAGTCAATCTCCCCTGCCAGCAGGAAATGAAGATTAACAAGCATAACACTGTTGTCGTCAAGCTTACTGTCAATTTCTTCAAGAATGGCAGTTGTTGATTTAATCTGATACTCAGTATCCGCTTTTCTGCCTGTTCCGCGCCAGGTGGGCATATAGGCATAAACCGTTTTACCTGCAACGCCCAGGGTCTCTTTCATTTTTTCGCCCTGTTCTTTGTCGTAAAAGACATAATTTCGGGGATAATTTGCAATGAAGGAATTGCCTTTAAATATATTTCTCAAATCGTAATCGTCCATAAACACGTTACGGGTAAACTCATTGGGAAACAGAGCGTAATCGCTCATTAAATAATTCTTTTGAATATTTGCCAGGGACGCTAAATTTGACTTGTCGGATTTACCGAGAGTTTTAAGCGGTGTTCCGTGCCAGGTGTTAAGGAACACCTGTTCGTCTCTTTTATAAAAATACGGAGGAAATGAATTATCTGTAAGCAAATATTTTGCCGTCGCCAAATATTTGCAGTATGAATGGGAATTTCTTACCGCAAGGCGCACCTTATCAAAGCCGTAAAAACTCATTCGTTTTTTGGCTTTATCAATAGTTTTTTCAGTTACAACAAACACGCAGGTATAGTCCTGCCATTTGAGATTGGTCTGCAGCTCTTTAAGCATGGAAAACATATTTCCGTTGATATTGGAGCCCTGACCGCCCTCTAAAAGCACCAGCTTATCATCAACATCCAAAGAAAGATACTTCAAATAATGCAGTCTGACATTACTGTTCACTTTTTTCAGTTTGTTAAAAATTCGCCTAATCACTTACGAATTTCTCCTCTCGGGTTGGGTAACGCAAATTATTCGGGAAGCTGGTCTTTTCCGTGCTCCGCCTCTTTAAGCTTAAGGTCATTTTTAATCTGCGTTGTGGAAACTCCCGGTGTACGCTCCAGGAATACTACGTCACAGTATTCTTTAAGATAATCAAATTTATCGGAGCCTGCCCAATCGGAGCCCATCACAACAGTATCAATATGATATGTTTTAACGTCGTCAAGCTTCTGCTCCCAGCTGTTTTCGGGAATTACAAGGTCAACATACCTGATTGCCTCAAGCATTTTCTTTCTTGTTTCGTAGCTGTGGTAGGCAACCTTGCCCTTCTGCGCATTAAATTCATCGGTTGAAAGGGCTACAACGAGATAATCGCCCAGCTCCTTTGCTCTTCTTAAAATGTTTATGTGTCCGTAATGAAGTAAATCAAAGGTACCGTAGGTTAATACTCTTTTCATTGTTTTATTCTCCTATCTGCATAAGCACAAATTTTGCAAGAATCTGCGCATTATTTGAGTTAGTGTCCTGAATGTATTTTTTCTTAAAAGCATATAACTGCGTCATATCGTATTCGCCGTTAGCAATGCTTTCGGTAAGCTTATCCGCATCGTCAAACACCGCACTGCTCATTTCACTGCGTATATCAACGTTAATTCCTCTGTCACGGCAGTAATCATCGTAATCGGGAACGTAGAAATACAGCGGCTTCATAAGCAATGACGCCTCAAAGGCACAGGCGGAATAATCTGTAATTATTACATCGGCAAATTTCATTAGCTCATAGGTTGAAAAATTACCTCTCGGTGCAAATTCCTCGCTATGCTTCGCTTTTGAAAGCGGGTGCGCACTGATAATCAGCTTGCATTCCTCAATATCGTCAAAAGCAGTTTTAAGCATTTGGGCGTAAACGGCTTCCCTGTCCCTGAAGGTAGGCAGATAAAGCACCAACTTTTTACCGCCGTAAGAGGGATTCAGCGAATAAAATTCGTTTATCCTGTCGGATTTTTCAAGTATATAATCAACTCTCGGCATCGGGCAGATTTTGATTTTATCACTGTCAACGCCGAAGGCCTCCATATAAAACTGAGCAGTCGCCGGCGACGGTGCAATAACAAAATCATAATTTTTATGCATACACATAATTTCGCTGACTTTTTCATCTCTGCCGGTTTTTGTACCCACCGACTGCAAGCCGAATTTTTTAATTGCGCCCAGCGCATGCCAAATCTGTATAACCTTAAGCGAGTCCTTATGCTTTAAGCAGGAAACGGTAATTGAATATGTATCAATTATCGCCGCCTTTGATGTGGCAAGATAATACATATCACCGATAACGCTGAAGCAGTATTGAATTTTTGCAGAAATTCCCTCGTCAATCATTTTTAGGCGGAAAACCTGCTGAATATTTGGATTTTCCTTTTTAACCGCCTGCTCCAAAAGGCGCATATCAACGCTTTTTTCGTTGCTTTGGCGTGAAAGATAAACTATCCTGTTTTTGCTTTTAAAAAGCTTCATCGGGGCATAAAGTATTCTAAGCCCTGCCTTTAGCAAAATAAAAATCAGATTTTTCATATCATTTATTCATAAAGAGGATATTTAGCGCAAATTTCGGCAACGCCCTTTGCAATATAATCCTTCTTGTTATCAAAATCGGTAACGGCAAGAGAAATAAATTCTGCAATTTTGTCAAAATCCTTCTCGTCAAGTCCTCTTGTTGTTGCCGCAGGAGTACCGATACGAACACCGCTTGTTACAAAAGGTGAAAGGGGTTCGTTAGGTACGGTATTTTTGTTAAGAGTGATATGAACATCGTCAAGTCTTGCTTCAAGCTCCTTACCTGTAACGCCTGTTCCTCTTAAATCAAGCAGGCAAAGGTGGTTATCTGTACCGCCGGACACAAGATTCTGTCCTCTTGAAATAAGTCCGTTGGCAAGTGCCTGAGCGTTGTTTATAACTCTCTGCTGATATTCTTTAAATTCCGGCTTAAGTGCCTCGCCGAAGCATACTGCTTTACCTGCAATAACGTGCATTAACGGTCCGCCCTGAGTGCCCGGGAATACTGCGGAATTAAGCTTTTTGATAAGATATGGGTTGTTGCAGAGAATAAGACCGCCTCTGGGACCACGAAGAGTTTTATGGGTGGTGGTTGTTACAACGTCGGCATGGGGGAACGGTGACTGATGAAGTCCTGCCGCCACAAGACCGGCAATGTGAGCCATATCAACCATAAACATTGCACCGTTGGCGTGAGCTATATCCGCCATTGTTTTAAAATCAATTTCACGTGGATATGCCGACGCACCGGCAACAATAAGCTTAGGCTTAACCTTATTAACCTGCTTTGCGAAGGCGTTATAATCAATAAATCCGTTTTCGTCCACGCCGTAAGGAACAAAATTGAAATATTTACCTGAAATATTGGCAGGTGAGCCGTGGGTAAGGTGTCCGCCGTTGTCAAGGCTCATACCCATAACTGTATCGCCCGGCTTAAGCAGTGCAAGATAAACCGCTGTATTAGCCTGTGCGCCGGAATGAGGCTGTACATTTGCATAATCACAGCCGAAAACCTCGCAGGCTCTTTTGATTGCTATTTCCTCAACAACATCAACATAACGGCAGCCGCCGTAGTAACGCTTTCCGGGGAGACCCTCGGCATATTTATTTGTAAGAACGGAACCCATAGCCGCCATAACCTGCGGCGACACAAGGTTTTCCGATGCGATAAGTTCAATATTTTCGCGCTGTCTTTTTAATTCAAGAGCCATTGCCTCGGCAACCTCTTTGTCGGTTTCGGCAACCTTGCCTATTGAATCATAGTAATCGGAATACATATCTTAATCCTCCTGCATATTTATATGATTATAATTATACGGATATATAATACCACACATAATTAAAATATACAATAAATATTTTTATTATTAATATTATTAAAATAAGGACTTGATTTTTGCTGAAAATGTGTTATTATATATGAGCAACATATTTAACGGGGTGTAGCGCAGGTGGTAGCGCACCAGACTGGGGGTCTGGGGGTCGCAAGTTCAAGTCTTGTCACTCCGACCAAAAAGAACAGAACATCTTTATTGATGCTCTGTTCTTTTTCATTTTACTAAAGACTTGAACTTGCGACAGCCTCGTCCAAATTCTGTGAGCAAAGTGAGCAAAGAATTTGGGAGAAACAGTCCGGGGGACTGTTTCGTAGGAGGCTGCATTTCCGTAGAAGTCTTGTCACTCCGACCAAAAGGAGCAGAGAAAATCTCTGCTCCTTTTTATAT
>JBJEPO010000140.1:0-8866 GCA_051881275.1 Eubacterium sp.
CTTTTCGGGTTATGAAAACAAGGTGGCTTCCGACATCAATATAGTTGTTGAAAACCGCAATTTACATGATCTCATTCAGGAGGTTGTTGTTCCTACCGAAACCGTTGTTGAGATTAAAGAGGACGGCACGAAAAAAGAAGTTGAAAGAAAGATTTTTCCGTCTTACGTCCTTATCAAAATGGTTATGAATGACGATACATGGTATATTGTGCGCAATACAAGAGGCTGCGCGGGTTTTGTAGGCCCCGAGGGTAAACCTGTTCCGTTAACGGAAGAAGAGGTAAGCAAACTGGG
Source organism: Eubacterium sp. (assembly GCA_051881275.1). GTDB lineage: Bacteria > Bacillota > Clostridia > Oscillospirales > Acutalibacteraceae > Eubacterium_R. The sequence continues at coordinate 295 of JBJEPO010000140.1, forward strand.
CGTAGAAAAGGTTAAGGTTGAGGTTGCATATAAGGAAGGCGACCTTGTAAATGTAATAGACGGTCCTCTTGAGGGCTTCTCCGGCACAGTTGAATCAGTTGATGCCGAGAATAACAGTGTTCAGGTTACGATTTCAATGTTCGGCCGTGAAACATCTGTTGATTTTGAACTTGACCAGCTTGAAAAGGTCAGCGATTAATTTAGTAATCAGCGGTATATCCGCATTTTACCGAACGGCGTTTGCCGTTTGAGTGGGAGGAGAAAGCTTCTCCGCCAATTACCACATTATTTAGGAGGAAAAAATTATGGCTCAAAAGGTTGTAGGTTTAATTAAACTTCAAATTCCTGCAGGCAAAGCAACACCTGCACCGCCGGTAGGTCCGGCTCTTGGTCAGCACGGTGTTAACATTATGGCATTCACTAAGGAGTTCAATGAAAGAACAAAGAATGACGCAGGTCTTGTAATTCCTGTTGTAATCACAGTTTACGAGGACCGTTCATTCACATTCATCACAAAGACTCCTCCGGCAGCAGTTCTTATTAAGAAGGCTTGCGGTATTGACAAGGCTTCCGGTGTTCCTAACAAGAACAAGGTTGCTACAATCAGCAAGGCAGATATTCAGAAAATCGCAGAAACAAAGATGCCGGACCTTAATGCTGCAAGCATTGAAAGCGCTATGTCTATGATAGCAGGCACAGCACGCAGCATGGGTATCACAGTAGAAGACTAATTCCCCGTGTGGGAGGAAAAATCCGTTTAACCACTGGAGGTAATTTATAATGAAACACGGAAAAAAATATACAGACGGTGCAAAACTTATTGACCGCACCAATTTATACACATCAAGAGAAGCACTTGACCTTGTTGCACAGACAGCAAAGGCTAAGTTTGACGAAACCGTTGAGGTTCATGTACGTCTCGGCGTTGACTCACGTCACGCAGACCAGCAGGTAAGAGGCGCAGTAGTTCTTCCTAACGGTACAGGTAAAGACGTAAGAGTTGCAGTATTTGCTAAGGGCGACCTTGCAAAAGCAGCACAGGACGCAGGCGCTGACTTCGTTGGCGACGCTGACCTTGTTCAGAAAATTCAGGGCGGCTGGATGGACTTTGACGTTGCTATCGCATCTCCCGATATGATGGGATTTGTTGGCCGTCTCGGTAAGGTTCTCGGTCCCCGTGGTCTTATGCCTTCACCAAAAGCAGGCACAGTAACAATGGACGTTGCTAAGGCTGTTCAGGAAGCAAAGGCTGGTAAGATTGAATACCGTCTTGATAAAACAAACATCATTCACTGCCCTATCGGCAAGGTATCCTTCGGTACTGATAAGCTTATGGAAAACTTCAACGCTCTCCTTGACGCAATCATCAAGGCTAAGCCTGAAGCTTCAAAGGGTCAGTATATCAAATCCTGTGCAGTTGCTTCTACTATGGGTCCCGGCGTACGCATCAACCCTAACAAGGTAGGCAGCGCAGCGTCAGCAGAATAATTTAATTTAAGTATTGACACGAGGTTTTCTTCGTGATATAATACACACGCTGTTCAGCCAAAGACAGTAGGTGCCGTTATCGGCGTAAGTTTTACCGCCTACCGAGGAATGAGCATTATGTAATTTATTTGTATGTAATGTGGTGCATTCTCGGTTCTCGGGAATGCACTTTTTGTTTTGGATAACAGCTATCAAGTCCGTTATTTAAGCGGCAAATAATAATGGAGGTAAGCTAAATGCCAAGTACAGCAGTTCTTGAAAAGAAAAAACAGCAGGTTGCTGAGCTTTCTGAAAGAATCAAAAATTCTTGCGCAGGCGTAGTTGTTGATTACAAGGGTATCAACGTAGAGGACGACACAAAGTTAAGAAAAGAGCTTCGTGAAGCAGGCGTTGTATATACAGTAGTTAAAAACTCAATTCTTCAGCGTGCAGCCGAAGACGCAGGCCTTGCAATAGATGATTCTGTTATTGAAGGCACAACGGCCGTAGCAACAAGTGTTGACGATTATGTTGCAGCAGCACGTATTCTTAACACTTACGCAGAAGCACACGATAATTTCTCAATCAAAACAGGTTATCTTGACGGCGAAATTATTGATGACGCTAAAATCGTATCTCTTGCAAAATTACCGTCAAGAGAAGTTCTTCTTGCAACAGTTTGCAGCGTATTCAATGCTCCTATCGCAGCATTTGCCCGCGGTGTTCAGGCAATCGTTGATAAAGGCGGAGTAGAGGCTTGCGCAGGCGAAGCAAAGGCAGAGGAAGCTCCTGCAGAGGAAGCACCTGCAGCAGAGGAGGCTCCCGCAGAGGAAGCACCTGCAGCAGAGGAAACAACCGCAGAATAATTTATTTTATCTTATTTAATTTTTACGGAGGAAAGAAAAATGGCATCAGAAAAAGTTACAGCAATTGTTGAAGAACTTAAAACTCTTACAGTTCTTGAGCTTTCAGAGCTCGTATCAGCAGTAGAAGAAGAATTCGGCGTAAGCGCTGCAGCAGCAGTAGCAGTAGCAGCACCGGCAGAAGGCGGCGCAGCAGCAGCTGAAGAGAAGTCAGAATTTGACGTAGTTCTTACAGACGTAGGCGCTAACAAGATTCAGGTTATCAAGGCTGTTCGTGAAGCAACAGGTCTTGGCCTCAAGGAAGCAAAGGCTATCGTTGACGGCGCTCCTGCAACTGTTAAGGAAGCAGTTCCTACCGCTGACGCTGAGGCTCTCAAAGAGGCTCTCGCAGCAGCAGGCGCAACTGTTGAGCTTAAATAATTTAGTTTACCTGTATATAAGAGGCTGTTTTTACAGTCTCTTATTTTTTTGTGTTATATTCCTTCATCGCCGTGTTGACAAATACGTTAAATTACAGTAAAATTAAAATGTTACTGACTTGTGAATATTACAGAAATTTTATAGGCCTTTAATACCAAAACGGTATAAAAACAGCATATTATCAGAGGAGAGCAAAAATGCAGTTTGAAGATGAATTAAAGCCGTATATTGAGGATAAAGAATTATTATATAATACCAATAAAGGTTATCGTATTAGAAGTGACTATTACGATTCATATATTTCCTGCGATATTAAGGAAAAAACCATTATGTACGAGGCTTTTTTCGGCAGGGGAATTACCTGTAATCCCGGTGAGCTTTTTAGATATTTGCTTAACGACCCCCGTTTCAGCGATTGGGAGCATATTTGGTCGCTGGAGGAAAGTGATTTCAGGGACGATATTATTGCTCAATATTCTCAGTATGATAATGTTAAATTTGTTGTGCCCTTTACAAAGGAATATTTTGACGCTTTGTCAAGCTCAAAATATTTAATTAATAATGTTACCTGGCAGAATTATTTTTCAAAAAAAGAAGGCCAGGTGGTTATAAATACATGGCACGGTATTCCTCTTAAAAGCATTGCTTATGATGCAGTGAATTTAGATAGCAGGCCCGATAATATAATAAGAAATTATTTGTTGAGTGACTATGTTATAAGTCCTGTTGAATTTACCACTGAAAATTTTAAAACCGCATTTAAGCTTGACGGAATTTTTGAAGGCAAAATTATTGAAGCCGGATATCCTCGAATTGACGCTACTATTCATTCAAGCAGACAGGATTTAAAAAAAGAGCTTGAAAAATTCGGCGTGGAATACGATGATAATAAAAAGCTGATTCTTTATGCACCCACCTGGAAAGGCGATAATTTCGGTTCTCCCGATATAACAATAAGCGAGTATGACAGAATACTTGATACAATAAACAGCCATATTGATACAGACGAGTATCAGGTTTTGTTTAAGCCTCATCAAATTGTTTATAAAACAATGGTAAAACACGGAGTGGCAAAAAAAGAGTACATTCCGGCACATATTAATACTAATCTTTTATTGGGAGCCACAGATGTATTAATTTCCGACTATTCAAGTATTTTCTTTGATTTTCTTGTTACCGGCAGACCCGTATATTTTTACGTTCCGGACCTTGAGAGATATAAAAACAGCCGAGGACTATATTTTTCAATAGATAATCTGCCCGGTCCTGTATCACAGGATATTAACGAGCTTGCTCAATGGCTTGAAAATATTGATAATTACAAACAGTTATTTGATTATGCAAATTATGAAAATGCAGTGAAAAAATTTGTCTGCAACGATGACGGCAATGTTTGTAAAAGAGTAGTTGACGCTGTTTTCTTTGGTGATGAGTCAAATTGCAAAACACTTAAAACCGATAAGAAAAAGCTGCTTATCCACATGGATATTATTCTGCTTAACGGTATTTCTTTTTCTTTGTTTAATCTTATAAAAAACATAGATACCGATAAATATGATATAACCTTTTTCTCAAACGGCACTAAGGATATTGCCGGTCCCTATTTGCAAGGGTTTCCAAATAGTATCAGAGTTTTGCTTAGAAACGGAGAAAATCCAATTAACCCCGAAACCGATGCGAGAAAGGTATATTGTATTGACAATGCAATAATTCAGGAGGATAATAATCCCATATTCCCAACTGAATTTTATCAGATGGAATATAATCGTTGCTTCGGCGACGCAAAATTTGACTGTATAATTAATTTCAGCGGCTTCAGTGCTTTCTATGCAAATATGTATTATTCGCGTAAAAGTTGTCGTCAGATTATTTGGATGCATAGCGTTATGCAGTCGGAATATAAAAGAGTATCCGACGGCAAGTTTGTTTTTAAGAATAAGCTTAACTGTATTTACAAGCTTTATAAATATCTTGATAAGTATGTGTCCTGCTCAAAGACAACTATGCTTGAAAACAGAAAGGATTTGGCAACCGACGAAACCTATGACCGTTTTGCCTACGCTAAAAATCTTATTAACGCCCAAAGAGTTCTTGAGGGCAGAGAGAATAAAAGCATTATTAATTGGGGCGGCAGAGACTATATCTATGTCAGCGATAAGGATTGCGAAACTATTATTCCAAAGCCTAATAATTCCGGCCTTTGCTTCGTTACGGTAGGCAGGCTTGCTTATGGTAAAAACCATGATTTGCTTATTAAAGCTTTTGCAAAATTCTCAAAGGATAATCACGATGCGATGCTTTACATAGTCGGCGACGGACCGTTAAAGGCTCAGCTTAGAAAGCTTATTTCATCATTAAAGCTGACAGATAAGGTTATTTTAACCGGAAATCTTACAAATCCCTTTGCAGTAATGGATAACTGCGACTGCTTTATACTTCCGTCAACGTATGAGGGACAGCCTATGGTTATTCTTGAAGCGAGAATTCTCGGACTGCCGATAATCGTATCTAATTTTGCCACCGTTAAAGACAGTATGTACGAAAACGGTCAGTTAGTAATAGGTATGGAAACCGATGACATTTACGAAGCCCTTGTTAAATTTAAAAACGGTAAGGTTCCTAACGAATATAAATTTGATTATAAAAAGTATAACGAGGAAGCTATTGCTGAGTTTGAGAGCTGTCTTGAATAATGCAGGAGGTAAAAATGTTGGATAATATTACATCTTCAAGAATTGATTATAAATCATTTATCTATGACGAACCTTTTACCGAGTCTCCTTATTTTTTATACTTAAAGGAGCCTGTTGATAAAAAGTCAATTTTGATTTTGCCAAAGGGAAAAGCCGACATTGACAATATCAATGCACTTATAAAGAAGCTGAGAAAAAAGAAGTTTAATATATATGCTCTTGATACTGCAAAAAAGCTTATTGAGTATGATGGTGTAATATATGTAAAAAAAGGAAGTAACGAATATAAAAAGGCGTTTGCCGTATGCAAGTATATTTATGCCCTTGATATGCTGTATTCTGGCTTTGTTAAAAGAGACGGTCAGATTGTCATTTGCGCTTTAAAAAATGTAGACAATCCGGCAAATCTCACACAGCGTATAGGCTTTACCTCTTTAATTTCAAAAACCGATTACTTTGTTTATCAGCAGAAATATAATTGCATTGAATTTAAAAAGCTTTTAAAAGCCATCGCAAGAGGGAAGCTTGAACCCGCACAGCCTCGGTCTGACGGCAAAAAGAATATTTTGTTTGAGGTTAACTGTGCAAATGCAGATACCTGCCTTTCAACCTTTGAAAGAATTTCAAATGTTATTGATTTATCAAAATATAATGTTTCTGCCTTAATTCCGTCAAAATATTGCAAAATGTATGCTCAAATGTTTACCGCCCTTAATTCTAAAATTAATATTTTTATTAAGCGCGGCAAGATTTTTGCTGACAAAGAAACGGATAAGAAAGCCAAATTTTTAACAAAAGAAATTTTTTATTTGAAAGACTATAATCAGGTGTTTGACTTTTTCCCCGATTATGTGTTTGATTATGAACGCAGAAAGCTGTTTGGTGATATAAAATTTGATACTGTCATTAATATGGGGCACAATGCGTTTTATTGGACCTACCTTGCAAAAAGCCTTTGTAAAAACGTGCATTATCTTGATGTAAACGATTATTCCAATGCCGATAAGGAAAATCTTTCGGGCAAGGCAAGGCTTGCAGGCTTTTACGATAGGGTTTATTACCTTTCCAAATATAATTTTGAAAAAGCGTGCTCCTATAATCCGGCGCTGAAAAATAAGGCGCAGATTGCTGAGTATATTCCCACAAAGAACAGGGGAGTACATAATGACGCCGAAGCAGTTGAAATTAACGGCAAAAAACGGCTTGTTGCCAAAACCGAAAAAATTGAAGGCTTTGACAGTATAAATGTTACCACCGTTGAGTATTTTGAAAAAGGCGTTTATTCGTACGTTATCACCGACCCGATGAAATCATTACAGGATAATCTTTCCCTTATTGATTATGCCTGTAAGCATACGGATAAGCTTATGGTGTTTGATTTGTCTATGTGCATACCCGACAGCTTTGCCGTTTGCTCAAATGCCGTGTATTTTGATTCGTACGAAATATATATGTCACTGATTTCAAGGCTTGATAAGTGCTTTGCATTCAGCGATAGCGACGGCATCATCACTGAAGCTAAGGCTTTTTTAAAGGATGTTATAATCTTTGAATAGGCTTTCCCTTGACAATTTGGGGTAATTTTGTTAATATATTTTCAATATAAAAAGGCTGAGATTAAGAGGAGTATTTTGCTTATTTCTTTCAGAGAGTCGTCGGTGGGTGCAAGACGGCAGAACGGGCAGAAGAAGGTAGCTTATGAGCCGATCGGGTGAAATATCAGTAGCTCGGTACGTATATCTGCGTTAAGGATTTAAGAGGCATTATTGTAAAATAATGCAATTTGAGTGGTACCACGGATTTTCCGCCTCATTGCTGAGGCGGATTTTTTTGTATAAAAATAGGAGATGATTAAATGGCAAAAGAGCTTGAAAAGCAGTATAATCCGGCTGAAGTAGAGGACCGCACCTATAAATTTTGGTGCGACAAAAAATACTTTCACGCTAAAAGAGACGAGAATAAAAAGACATATACAATAGTGATTCCCCCTCCGAATATTACGGGACAGCTTCACATGGGCCACGCCCTTGACAATACACTTCAGGATATTCTTATCCGCTATCACCGTATGGCAGGATATGATACTCTGTGGCTTCCCGGTACCGACCACGCCTCCATTGCAACCGAGGCAAAAATTGTTGAGGCAATGCGTGCAGAGGGTATTACAAAAGAGGATATCGGCAGAGAAAAATTCCTTGAACGTGCTTGGGACTGGAAAGAAAAATACGGCGGCAGAATCATTGAGCAGCTTAAAAAAATGGGCTCCTCCTGCGACTGGGACAGAGAGCGCTTTACTCTTGACGAGGGATGCAGTAAAGCCGTTAGAGAGGTTTTCGTAAGCCTTTACGAAAAGGAGCTTATTTACCGCGGCAATCGTATGGTAAACTGGTGCCCTCACTGCAATACTTCAATCTCCGACGCAGAGGTTGAATATGAGGAAAAGGAGTCAAATTTCTGGCACCTGCTTTATACCGTTAAGGAAACAGGGGAACAGCTTGAGCTGGCAACCACACGTCCGGAAACCATGCTGGGCGATACTGCCGTTGCAATTAACGGCGACGACCCGAGATATAAGCATCTTCACGGCTGTCACGTTATTCTTCCGCTTTTGAATAAAGAGATTCCTATCGTATGCGACGAGCACGCAGATATGACAAAGGGTACAGGCGTTGTAAAAATTACACCTGCCCACGACCCCAACGACTTTGAGGTAGGTCTGCGCCACAATCTGCCTATCGTAAGAACATTTACCTACGACGGATATATGACCGGCGCAGAGGATAAGGCAAAGGCTGATGAAATCAGAAGCTGCGGTAAAGCAACTCTCAACGAGCCTGAGGTTCTTGACTGCGGAAAATATGCAGGAATGACAACACTTGAGGCGAGAAAGGCAATACTTGAGGACCTTGAAAAAGGCGGTTATATCAAGGAAATTGAGCCTATCAAGCACGATGTAGGCACCTGCTACCGCTGTCATACAAATATTGAGCCTATGGTTTCAAAGCAGTGGTTCGTTAAAATGGAGCCTCTTGCAGGCCCTGCCATTGACGCTGTTGAAACAGGCAAAATTAAATTTGTACCCGAGAGATTTAAAAAGAATTATATGAACTGGATGAGGGGTACAAGAGA
>JBJEPO010000141.1:0-8843 GCA_051881275.1 Eubacterium sp.
TATGCAGAGCAGGGGAATATAAGCCTTTGTTTCAGTAAATTTTCTGTAAGCAATGATTAACGCAAGCGACAGTGACAAGTATGTAAGTATTCCCCAAATTACAAATAAGCTGTGATGCTCAAGACCGATTTTTGATAACGCTCCGCTGTTTTTTACAGGATTGTCGAAATGCATATACCAAATTGTATAAGCCGCAGTTATTAAGCTTAAAAGAGCGGAAGTAAAAGGTAAAATTTTATTCATTTCATCACCTAATTTATTATAACAGAAAGCGAGAGTCTGTTCAATTAAAAATGTATATTATTACCTGTTCGGCAGATAATATAATACGGAGGTGAAGATTATGACAGATAAAGAACTGCTGTATATTGAAGATGCACTTGAACACGAACAGTATTTTCAAACCAAATTCAGCGAAACGGCGTCACAAATTAAGGACGGCGAGTTAAAAAATTCAGTTGAGGATATTAAAAACAAACATCAGCAGATTTACCAAAGCCTGTTTGCTTTGCTTCAATAAGAAAGGAAAAAATATGGAAGATAAATGTTTAATGGAGGACCTTCTCCTGCTTGAAAAAGGCGTGTGCGACCTTTATTTGCACGGCTCAATTGAATCTTCAACCCAGAATGTTAATCAGGCGTTCAGAACGGCGTTGAACGATTCACTTAATGCTCAAAGTACAATTTACAATAAAATGTCAGCAAAAGGCTGGTACCCCACACAGAATGTTGAACAAACAAAAATTGATACAGTAAAGCAAAAATTTATGCAGCCGCAGAATTAAGAAAGCCTGCTCGCTATGAGCAGGCTTTAACTTTAATTGAATGAAACAGGCTTTGATTTGATTGAGGATAAATCCGAGTCAGGTGACGGTTCAGACATACTGAAATACATTTTAGCCGCCTTTGTAGTTCCGAAATCACGGTTTGAGCCTGAATCCTGAACCTTGTTAAAGGCTTCACGGAACATAGCGTTGTGTGCTTCCTCTCGGTTTAGTAGAAAATCTATTGTCTCCTTAACCTTTTTGTCGTCAATCTGTCTGTATAGATATTCATATACTACCTTTGCTCTTTGCTCCGATGCAATGTTGGCAAGCAGGTCAGCGCAAAGGACGCCGGTAACCGTTACATAATCTGCCGTCCAGGAATAACCCGATGCGTTGATTAAGCCGGGATTAAGTCCTAACTGAACGTGTGTCTGAATTTGTCCGGCAGGAGTTTTCATTGCGTCAACGTCATGACCGTTAAGCAGATTGATTGTCTGCGCCACCATTTCAAGATGCCCTAATTCCTCCGCCGCAATATCAAGAAATAAATCCTTTATTTCCTGATCCTTTACTCTAAAGCTTTGGGACATATACTGCATTGCCGCCTTAAGCTCGCCGTTTGCTCCTCCTAACTGCTCTTGTAAAAGCGCCGCATATTCGGGATTGGGACGCTCAACTTCAACAGGGTGGAATAATTGTTTTTCGTGTTTAAACATAAAAATCACCTCATTTGTATTATTGTAAACAAATAATCAATTATACAAACAAGGTGATTATGAATTATTTATTTTTTAGTGGTAATGGATTTTGTCTTTGACCAGGAGGAATAATACTTTTTACCGCTGACTGTTTTATAAGTGCGGATGCGAACATAGTATTTTTTCTTGCCCTTTAACTTGCTGATAGTTTTTGACGTGGTTTTATTGCTTGAAACAGTAATGTATTTCGGACTCGTAAATTTTGACGAGGTGCTGTACTGTATCTGGTAACCAGTAGTTTGTGTTGACTGCTTTTTCCATTTTACAGTTATCTTTTTACTACCTGCTTTAAGCGATGAAAGACTTGTGCCTTTCGGTAAAATTTTAAAGGTTTTGGTTACGGAAGGATTGCCCTTATAAGCGTTTTTAAAAGTAACTTTTACTTTATATTCACCGGGATTGATTCGTCCGCTGGGATATGTAACCGTGTAATTGCTTGAAGAAATTTTTGCTCCGCTGTAATTATAAAGTGTTACGGTTGGCTTTTTTGCTTTTCCGTTATATGTGTATGTAGTAGTAGACAGGGAAGAGGATTTAACTCTGTCAAGATATATAGTAATGTTGTACTGTGAAAGATATTCGCCCTTGTTAAAATCTCTCGCCTTGAAAACTACCTTGTTATCATAAACCTCGGCAATATATCCAAGACCGTTCTCATTATAATATCCGTCATCGTTATCTACTCCCACTGACGGAAGATTAACTGAATGAATATTTCCGATTTTTTCGTAAGAGTATTTGCCGAAACCTGTATGAAGATGTCCTGTGATTAAAACAACATTCTTATATTTATTAAGTATGTTTTTGATTTTGTCAGACTGTGCACCTACGCTTCCGGCAGTTTTAATTGAGCTTCCCCATGTGTCGGGAAGACCGTGTGTGTTTTTTAGAACCTGATGCAAAACTACAAATACAGGCTTTCCTTTGTTAGCAGATGATTTAAGCTGTGAATCAAGCCAGTTTAACTGAGAGGTTGAAATGTATGCCTCCTCAAATTCCTCCTTGTCAGAGCCTAAAACAATAAATTTGTAGCCGTTAACAGTATAGCTGTAATGCATTGAATCAATTTTAAGAGAACTTCCGGCTGATGCGTTAAGCTTGTTTGTAAAATCTACAAAGCTTTTTTTGGTTTCGGAATAACTCTTATTTCTTATGTCGTGATTACCGGCTGCAGTAATATAGTTGTTTATCGGCGCAACGGAAAGATAATTGTACATTTTATCATATTCCTCTGCCGCACTGTCCTCGGTAATATCTCCTGCCAATACAAGAGCGTCAAGGGTGCTTTGAGAATTTTGCAAATCCTTAGACGCAGATGCTACATACTTTTCTCTTGAGCTTAATAATAAATTCTTGGATACCTGAGTGTCACCCCAAGCAACAAAGGACAGCTTAGAATTTGAGTCCTTTGTAATCTGCGTTGATTCTGCAAACGCACTGAAAGCAGGTGTTATAAGGCAGGTTATAAGCATAACCGCAGTAAGCAATACCGAAAATATTTTTTTACCTAATTTTTTCATAGTAAAATCCTCCTTACCAAGATAAGGCGCCCCGGTAGGAACGCCTTTGTTAAATAAATATTATCATTTTTGCTATTCGGTGTCAATATTTCTTTTTGACAAATATTCATTATAGGTTATATAAATGAAATCCATTTCTTCAGGATTGCCGTAATTATACACAATAGCATTAAGATTTGTGTCATTTGCGTCAACAAGCCAATTATCGTTAGGCAATTCAACCATTTCAATAGTTGTCTTATGCTGTGACATTTGCTCGTCAATATAATCAAGCCTTGCGTCATTTGCCTGCTTAATAGGAATATAAGTGACTATTAATAAAGCAATAATAGCGACCAATGATGTATATGTCAATAATTTGCAAAGCTTTTTGCTTGCTTCGTTAAAATTCATCAATCCTTCTTTTAGCAGTGAGAAAAATGCGATACATAAAAGAATATAGGTTATGTAAAAGCATCTTATTCTTACGGGATAAACAATAACAAGCTCGCCTACCGATAATAACGCTATAACCATTAATGTTGTAAATACAGTAAATGTTTTCTTTGAAAAAAGCTTGTTAACACATAGTAACAAAAGCAAGAAATAAATTAAATATAAAATTATTCCGGCAGAGGCAATAATCAAGCTAAAAGGTTTGTCGCAATTTAACGATAATAATGACATCATACCAACCAGCACAGGTAATATTATCAATAAAGCAACAACTAATAGCTTTGATTTATTAAAAGCGTTGCTTCTATTGTTAAATATGTTAAGCGAAAGCAAAATAAAATATGCAATTATCAGCACAATCATTTTATAAGTGCTTGATGTAATAACCGCAAAATTTTCGGTTAAATGCCCGATGAAATCATCATCAAAAATACTGCCTCTGTAAAAATCAAGCTTGTTGCCTATGCCCATAATTTTCGGACCGAGATACATTAAGGCCCCACCGTAAAGGGTAGATACAAAAAATGCCGAACAAGCAAAACGACATTTGTTATATTTTATGCTCAATGCAAAAATTACAAAAGCAACAATACAGTTAACAACCGTTGTATTTTCGGAAAAAAGCTGCTGACATACACCTAATAAAATTAAAGCAAAAACCAAAAAAGAATTCATTGCCTTGCTTACTTCATTTTTATTAATATGTTTAAGTATGTAAACCGACAAAAGCAGTAATACAACCGGTGGTACGTAATTATAAAATCCGTGAGACCATACATATACGGAACCGAAAAAGCTTGTTAATATACCTAAAACGAGCACCGCTGAAAGCAAAATGTCTGTACTTTTAAATCGGTCAAATAAAGCCGGTATAATGCAGATTAAAAATAATATTGAACAGGCTCTTACTAAATTGTTTATCATCATCCTGTTACATAAAAAAGTTACAATTAAATTGCCTAAATATCTGCCGTTTCCGTAATTGATACTGTAATCAAAAGCCTCTTTTATGCTTGGAGTACCTATTGTCTGAATATCGTCATGGGTGTTTACAAATAAATTGCAAATAAACAATATGGTGCAAAACAACACGAATAAAATAAGAACTGTACTGATTTTTGATTTATCAATTTTTTTATTCAAATTTCGCACCTTCTTACTTATTTCATCGCCACTCACCGCAATACTGTTTATTATGATCTATATATTCTTCAACAAGCTCTTTTGCAAGTGAATAGGAATTAACCAGCGGATGAAGCGTAAGTGCCTGTACCGCAGAGCTTTTATCTTTATTAATAATTGCTTTTGATGCAAGACGCTCGTAAATTTTAACCCTGCGGATAATTTCAAGATTTTGCTCGTCAACCTTGCCGATACGGTGGGGAACACAGCCGTCGGCGTTAACGTCGCATGTAATCTCAACTACATCATCATCTCTTAGTCCGTCAATGGCACCCTCATTCGGAATACACATAATCATTGTGCCTGTTGCTCCGCTTTGTGCCGTTTCAATAAATTTCAGTGCCACGCCTGCATATCCGCCGTCATCCTCCTCATAAATATTGAATTTCCACGGCGTTGTGCGCTTCACGCCTGTTTCGCTTGCCATATAACTGCCTTCACGCATGCCATACCATTTGTTGAACACTTCAAGACAGCCTTCAAAATCATTTTCAATGTCCATTTTTGACAGCTCGGCAGTCATATTTTTATTGATGTCACGGATTTGCTCTCCTCGTGTTTTGTCCGCATTAAGTATGTTTTCAACTGCCTGCTCTCTGTAATAAAAATAGTACAGATATTCGTTTAAAACTGCCTTGCGGTCACGCAAAAGCTCTTTATCAAAATAACGCATATCGGTTTTTTTGTATGCCTCGTCATTTTCAATAAGCTCATCCATAATTTCCTTGCCGTTAAGAGTGATGCTCTTAAAATATGAAAGGTGATTAAGACCGTAAACCTCACCGCTTATATTGTCAGGGCTTTCATTATATAAAAGCGCAAACGAACGAAGCATACCCGACGGTGCATCGCATATTCCGTAAGTAAAATCATAACCCATATCATGCAGAGCTTGTGATACAACGCCTGCCGGATTTGTAAAATTAAACACTTTAACATTTGGCTTTGAATATTTTTTTATCAGCTCGCAGTATTGGGCAAGGGCAGGAACACTCCTCATTGCAAAGGAAAATCCGGCGGCACCGGTGGTCTCCTGTCCGAGAACACCTTTGTCAAGTGCAATACGCTCATCCTTTGCACGCATATCGTCCTCACCCACACGAATTGTAGTTATTACATAATCTGCACAGGAAACGGCTTCAATAGGGTCGGATGTAAGCTTAAAATCAAGCTCAGGGCAGAGGAGTCCTGCAACGTGAGAAGCCATACCGCCGTATATTCTTAGTTTTTCTGCGTTATTATCCATAAAGCAAAGCTCGTCAATTTTAAGCCTTTTTGCTTTTTGTGCAATACTTTTTGCGAGAAACATTGAGCGGACTCCGCCTCCGCCGATAACAGTTATTTTCATACCAATTCTCCAAAATACAATATTTCAAACAATATTATATACTTATTATTGATAATGTGCAATAAAAACAAAATATAAGGATACTGTTACCAACCCCATTTTGCTAAATGTCGTATTTGTGCAAAGTCTTTTATATTAATAAATTCATCATTATTCAAATCAAGGTACATATTATCGTTTCCACGAGTTACCTTTGTATTAACAAAAACAATGAATTCAGGCAAATCTGCTTTGCTTTTTGAATCTGCTTTGTTACAGGCAGTACAGATGTAATTATATGTGCCGTCGGTATAGCTTGTAAAATCATAATTATGACCGAGTGCATCTGCAAAATCATCCATATAGCTTCTTTACAATTTTTACAAGTGTATAGTGTGTATCCGCTGTTTTCACAATTCGGAGCGACTAATGATTTTGTAAATGAATGCTCGTGCTCAAACTGAATATCATTATCATTTGCATCAATATCGTTATATTCCTGAACATCATTTACATTTCTCGTTTCAACAGGGGAATAGAAATACATTCCGTCAATACAAATATAAGCTCTTGCAGATATTTTATAATCAAAATATTTTTCGGGAATATTTGTAAATACTGCATTATAGGTTGAAATTGTGTCTTCAACATTTCTTTTATCGGCAGTTTTGACTTTAACATTGCTTTTATCTGCTCTTAAAGCAAGATTTTTTTGGAAATCATTTTTGTTTTCATAAGAGTCATAGGTGTAAACAAATCCGTATTCAATATCTTCAGCATACTTGCTGAAATCAAATCCAATATTGCTTTCATCAAATTCAAATCCAAATCGTAATCCGTTATCTCTTGTACGAATCTGTCCGCCCTTGCTTGTTCCTTTATCATCGCTGTTTACACGATTGCATTGCGTTGTATCAATGCCTACAAGTCCGGGCGTGTAATCAGGACTTACGATTGTATATGTATAATCCGAATAATCACTTTGAAAAGATACACCTTTCAGTTTATCACTGCAATAAAGAGTAATGTCGTGAGGTATGGCGAAGCTTATTCCCGTTAGCTTTGGAGCGAAAACAAATTCAAGACTTGTGCATCCTAACAGAGAATTATCGCCAAAACCTGTTAGCTTAGGAACATAAAGATTTTTAAGATTACTGCAATTTTGAAAAGCATAATTACCGATAGTGGTTGCACTATTTAAAATAATATCCTCTGCCATACAGGACACAAAGGAACTATCTCCAATTTGAGTGCAATTCGGCAATTTGATTGAATTAAAATATGTATCGGCAAGTCCTCTTTCATCTATATATTCAGCTGATGATAATTCGACATCTTGAGTAAGAGAGGAGCAACCTGAAAGTGCCTCCTTACCTATGGATTTTATGTTGGATAAATTGATATTTGACAGCTTATCACATCCGTAAAAGCTATTCGATAACAAATCAATTACCGTGTCAGGCAGCGCAATACTTTCAATATTACTGTTTCTAAAACAATTTTCGCCAATAGAAACAGGAGAAACTCCGTTAACCTTATCGGGAACAACAAGATTTGTTTCATTTCCGAGATAAGCTTTGATTGTACCGGAATTATCAATTACAAAATCGCTTTCACCGTTTTTTAATATGTAATAATCAAGAGTAGTGAATTTACTGTGGAAAGGAGTTCCTGCTCTTGCATAAGCAGAAGCAATAATTCTTGTTGATTCACTGATTTGAATAGGCCCGGTGTATTTTGTACCGTTTGTTTCGGTTGGCAGTGTTCCGTCTGTGGTGTAATAAATATCAACAAGGGTGTTTGCACATTTTAGCTCAACACTTATATCATCACGATATACACCGCTTTCATAATTAGCGGTTACCTCCTTACATCTTGTACCGCTTATTATATTGGAGAAATTTACTATTCCTGCACCGTAAAGATTATAGCAATCACCTTTCTTAAAAGGTATTGCAGTTGCCATAAGCTCTTGCTTAACCTGTTCGGGTGTATAGTTATTATGCTCCATAAGCACTATTGCGGCGGCAGCTGATACAATGGGTGTTGCGAGTGATGTTCCGTTAGCAAATGTATAAGCTGTATTACTGCTCATATCAGCAGTATGGACATACTCACCGGGAGCAGAAATATCTATTTTATCACCGTAATTTGTAAAGGAGCAAGGCCTTCCGTAATAATCAGTTGCCGCAACTGTTATAGTACTGTCAAATATTGCAGGCTGTTGGTGCACTTCAGTGCTATCGTTACCTGCTCCTGCAACAACAGTTATTCCCATGTCAACAAGCTCGTCTATTACTGTTCCGAGACCTGAATCACATGTAAACGAGCAATTTATTATATCGGGTTTATTTGAAAGCTGTTTAATATATTCCAATGCTGACAATGCCATTGAAGATGTACTGTTACCATTACTATCAGTAGTTTTATAACAAGACAATTTGACATTGCTCGGTGTACTTTTTACAATGGCACCTGCTACCATTGTACCATGACCATCTGCATCCATTTCATCATCGGTAGCCTCAGCAGTAAAATCAGCATTTGTGCGAATAACTCTATTCTTAAACAATTCGTGATTATAGTTTATTCCGCTGTCAACAATAGCAATCTCAATATTTGATTTTACCTTTAGCTTATAATAATCGACTGTGGCAAGTGCATCTGTTTCCTCATAAGCCCATTCATCACCCCAATTTTCGTACTGTGGTAAACTAAAACTGCTATTTGTACTGCATGGAGTAATGACAGAGTCATAGTCAACAGTATATCCTAAATTCTCGTACTGAGCTTTGGCTTCCTCAGCTGATATTTTATCAGCATACTGCAAAAAAGCATAGCCGAATCCATATAC
>JBJEPO010000142.1:0-8792 GCA_051881275.1 Eubacterium sp.
ATCGGCAGAGCCATTGATTTTATCCTGGGTAAAGGACTTGTTGATTTAAAAAGCATTATACCTGTTTTGGTACAGGTAGTTATTATTATTGCCGTTGTTGCGATAAGCCAATGGATAATGAATGTGCTGAATAATAAGATTACGTTTAATGTTGTCCGTGATATGCGTGACAGGGCATTCTCTAAAATTGATCGTCTGCCTGTGTCTTATATTGATTCTCACCCGACCGGAGAAATAGTCAGCAGAGTTATAGCAGATGTTGACCAGTTTGCAGACGGCTTGCTGATGGGATTTACACAGTTTTTCACAGGTGTTGTAACGATTATAGGTACTCTTGCTTTTATGTTTTCCATTAATGTGTGGATAACGATAGTAGTTGTGGTTGTAACTCCGCTTTCCTTTGTAATTGCGAACTTCATTGCCAAGAAAACCTTTAAAATGTTTAAATTACAGAGTGAAACAAGGGGAGAGCAAACCTCATTTATTGATGAAATGATAGGCAATCAAAAAACGGTTGACGCCTATTCAATGCAGGAGGAGAATAAAGAAAAATTTTCCGAGATTAATGACCGCCTTCAAAAATATTCTCTTAAAGCAATCTTCTTTTCATCTATTACAAACCCTGCAACACGATTTGTAAACAGTATTGTATATGCCTGTGTTGCGCTTTTCGGTGCATTGCTGGCAGTAAAAACCAATCAGGCGGAAATTACCGTGGGTGTTCTTACCTGCTTTTTGTCCTACGCCAATCAATATACAAAGCCGTTTAATGAAATCAGCGGAGTTGTTACAGAGCTTCAAAATGCCATGGCTTGCGCAGGCAGACTGTTTGAATTGATTGAGGAAGACAGTGTTCCGGACGATAAACCCGGTGCGGTTGAAATCAAAAATGCAGACGGCAGGCTTGAACTCAAACAAATTAATTTCTCATATACCGAAAATAAAAAGCTGATAGAAAATTTCAATCTCAGCGTTAAGCCCGGTCAGCGTGTGGCAATCGTCGGACCCACAGGATGCGGAAAAACAACTCTCATAAATCTGCTTATGCGCTTTTATGAGCCGGTTTCGGGACACATTGTTCTTGACGGCAAGGATTATGAAGACATCACAAGAAAATCACTGCGAGAAAATTTCGGAATGGTTTTGCAGGATACTTGGCTGAAATCGGGCACAATAAGAGATAATATAATTATGGGTGCTCCCAATTCAACAGAAGAAGAAATAATTGACGCTGCAAAGAAAGCATATTCACATTCTTTTATTAAACGCTTGCCTGACGGCTACGATACGGTTATAGGTGAGGATGGAGGCTCTCTTTCACAGGGTCAAAAGCAGCTGCTTTGTATTACACGCCTGATGCTCTGTAAACCGCCTATGCTTATTCTTGACGAGGCTACTTCCTCCATAGATACAAGAACGGAAATTAAAATTCAAAAGGCCTTTGCAAATCTAATGCAGGGCAGAACAACTTTTATTGTTGCTCACCGTCTTGCTACTATTAAAGAGGCTGACGTAATTCTTGTTATGAAGGACGGCAACATAATAGAGCAGGGTAATCATAAGGAGCTGCTTAATAAAAAAGGCTTCTACTACGAGCTTTACAACTCTCAGTTTCCAAAAATAAATAAATAACAAAAGTATTTAAAACAGCAAAAACCTCCCATGGTAGCTATAAACTACCACAGGAGGTTTATATTGTTTTGCTTTTCCTCTGTTCAGACGTGTTTGTTTGAGTATCGGTATGTACATCTTCCGACACTTCTGACTGTCCACCCTTTGTAGATGGCTCCGTGTGATTTTCACTCACTGTCTTTTCCTCCTTGCCCTTTGCGTTCAAACAGCCCGCAAAGTTCATTTTTTATATGAAAAAAACACCTTGTAAAAAAACAAAGTGCTTTAATCAACCCTATTGATTGTTATAATGACATCTGCCGTCATAAAATGCTGAACATTCCTGCTGCAGACAGTCATTGAATTGTGTTGTAGTCATACAGGCGTCCGCCCAGGAGGTTTGGTTTCCGTTTTCATCGTAATCTGTACTTCCTCCCTGTATGGTTGCCTGTATCCTTGAATATGGACATTTCATAGTTTTTCTCCTATAAAATAAGCACCCTGCAGTCAACTGCAAAGTGCTAACATTTATTACAAAAAATTACTTTTCAACTATTTCCCATTTACCGCCTGGACTACTTTCATCAAGTGGCGCAGGATTAATTTTTGAATATAAATAATCTTCACCACTATCGTCAATTACTCTGTAATAATCATTATCTTCCTCAACGGCATCGTATATTTTACCATTCGTAAGTGAATCCACGCCAAAACTTTCACCAACATATCTTAATTTCATGCTTTTCGTTCCTTTCTGTGCTTTAATTTCACTTCATATTGCAATCCGTTATATTCATACCAATGAACATCAAAAATGTATTTGTCACTTTTAATTTTAACAACTTTCTTTTGCCATTCATTTTCAGTGCCGCCATATAAATTAATAAGCCTTTCAATACTTCTAATTGGATTGTTGGTTCCGACACCTGCAATAACTTTAGGAGTTGTATCAAATTTTGTATGTATAGGTATAAAATTCTTTTCACCATTAATAATATATGGCAATTGATTTTGAAGAAAATTTTTACTAACAGTTAACGATTTTAACTGTTCCCATTCTTTATCTTCTTCATTATACTTGATAGTAATAAACTTTTCAAGAGTTTCAGGAGCTTTATCACCTAAAATTCCCTTGTATTTTTCATACTGTTTCCTATCAGATAAAATATTTTTAGCCTCATGTTCTTTTTTCAGTGCTTTAGGATTGCCCTTGACATACTTATCATACCACTGACTGTAAGTCATATCGGCAGGGACAGTAATGCTTTTGCCTGTTACCGGGTCTCTCGCCCAGCGTGTGCCGTTTCTGCTTGCTGTATCAGGTACAGTAACGCTTCGACAAAAAGGATGCATAGGAGGAAGATTAACGCCTGTTTCAGCTTCCGATACTAAAAATACTTTTTAGTCAAGGCTGCGGTATTTTTACAATGTGTGAAAACATAAAAAACAAACTGACCTCGCATAAAGCGAAATCAGTTTGTTGAATTAAGAATAAAATTTATAATTAGAAATTGATTATTCCGTTACCGCCGTTAACCATCATAAATGATGATGAGAATACGAGAGCAACAATAGTCATAAGCTTTATAAGAATATTGATAGAAGGACCGGATGTATCCTTGAACGGATCTCCGACAGTATCGCCTACAACAGCCGCCTTGTGTGCCTCAGAGCCTTTACCGCCGTCTTTAAGACCTTCAATATACTTCTTAGCGTTATCCCAAGCACCGCCGCTGTTAGCCATAAATATAGCCATCATAACACCGCTGACAAGTGCGCCTGCAAGCAAACCGCCAAGAGATTCAACGCCAAGAATAAAACCTACAAGCAAAGGAGTAACAACTGCCATAACGCCGGGAAGTATCATTTCCGTAAGTGCGGCATTTGTTGAAATGGCAACACATCTGTGATAATCGGGCTTTTCCTCGCCTTTAAGAATACCCGGCTTTTCTCTGAACTGACGTCTTACCTCTTCAATCATTTTGTTAGCAGCCTTTCCCACACTGCTCATTGTGAAAGCTGAGAACAGGAAAGGAAGCATACCGCCGATAAACAATCCAACAACAACTTTTGCGTCAAGGATGCTCATACCGTTTTGGCTGATGCCTGTTGTTTCTGCAAATGAAGCAAACAATGCAAGCGCAGTCAATGCCGCCGAACCGATGGCAAACCCTTTACCGATAGCGGCAGTAGTATTACCTACGGAGTCAAGCTTATCGGTAATCTCTCTTACCTCCGGCTCAAGCTCACTCATTTCTGCAATACCGCCGGCATTGTCTGCAATAGGACCGTATGCGTCAACAGCGATGGTCATACCTGTTGTTGAAAGCATACCAACTGCCGCAAGAGCAATACCGTAAAGACCGTAGAATTTATATGAAACCAAAATACCGATAGCAATAAACAAAATTGGCAGTGCGGTTGATTTCATGCCAACGCTTAAACCGCTGATTATATTTGTAGCCGCACCTGTTTTTGACGCTTCAGCAATGGTTTTAACGGATTTGTATTTATCTGATGTGTAAATTTCGGTAATTTTACCGATAAGCGTTCCCACTGCAAGACCTGCAAGAACACACCAAAAGCCTTTAAAGTTTGATAAAACAGTTTTACTGAGTATTGCCGCCGCTATAAGCACAATTCCGGTTGTAGCATATTCGCCGAGATTTAATGCTTTTTGAGGGTCGTTGCTCTTACTGTTTGCAACAAACAAAGTAGCAATGATAGAAGCGATAATACCGATTCCGCATAAAGCGAGAGGGAATATAGCGGCTGAAATTCTGCTTTCGCCGGCAAATGTGGCAAATGCAAGAGTGATAGCGGAAATAATAGAGCCTACGTATGACTCAAACAAATCAGCGCCCATACCGGCCACGTCGCCTACGTTATCACCAACATTGTCTGCAATGGTTGCAGGGTTTCTCGGATCATCCTCGGGAATACCTGCCTCTACCTTACCTACCAAGTCTGCGCCTACGTCTGCGGCTTTTGTATAAATTCCGCCGCCTACACGTGCAAACAAAGCAATGGAAGAAGCACCGAGGCTGAATCCTGTAAGTATATTAAGCATAGCATAATTGCTTACAAGGTTATATTTGCTATTAAGGAAAAGAAAAATTCCGCCTACTCCGATAACGCCGAGTCCAACAACGGAAAGACCCATTACTGCACCGCCGCTGAAAGCAATTTTAAGTGCTTTATTCAAGCCGTGCTCCTTAGCCGCATGAGCAGTTCTGACATTTGCCTTTGTGGCAACAGTCATTCCGAAATAACCGGCAAGGGTAGAAAATACTGCACCTATAAGAAAGCAAATAGCAGTCTGCACGTTAATCAAAAATGAAATTGCGATAAACAAAACTACGGCAAAAACAATAAGAATTTTGTATTCCGAAAACAGAAACGCTCTTGCGCCTACGGAAATAGCGTCTGCAATTTCACGCATTCTTTCGTTTCCGGCATCCTTCTTATTGATATAAACCGCAGTATAAACGGCAAATATCAGTGCAATGATACCTGCAATAGGTGTGATTACTAATAGTGCGTTCATAAAACCACTCCTTGTAATATTATAATTATATTAAACAAATAATTTAAACGTTTGTCAATAGACAAAGTGTGAATAAATGAAAAAAGACGACACAAACATTAGTTTGTCTATGCCGTCTCAAATCAACCTCAACAAATATCCGAATTATAAATTATTCAGCGTCATCGTTTTTGTTAACAGCCTGTGCTGCGTTGAGCTTTTCCTGTTCAGCAAGTCTGTCTGCACGCTTTTCAGCAAGCTCTACAACCATTTGCTGCTGAAGCTTACCATGGATTGGATAGAGAATGAAGCTTACACCGTAAAGTCCTCTTGCAAGGGCAGGGAGGATACAGAAGACAGTCCAAATACCGTTAAGCATATCCGGGTCAGTCTGGGGAATAGCGTTACCTAAAGAGTCGGTGAGAGGTACGTAGTTAATCCATGTAAGCACCATACCGGAAAGCCATCCTGTAACAGAAGTAGCAAGCTTACCGAAATAGCCCTGTACTGTTGTAACAAGAGCCTCGTTACGAAGTCCGTGCTTCCATTCCATATAGTCAAGAGCCTCGGCTGTAACTATCTGTCCGCTGACATTAAGGATTTTATTAGGAAGTCCGCAGATTGTTAATCCGAAGATTACGAATGCCAAATTCAAAATCTTATGATCTTCAAAGGTCTGTCCAAAGGGATGATAACCGATAAGATATAATGTTAAGTATGCGAAGAAGCCGAACAAACCGGCAATAATTGATGTTGCTCTTGCGCCCCATTTTTTTACCATTTTTGCGGCAAGAGGAACCATTATGTAGTTGGGAATACCTGTAAACAATCCGCAGATTGTTTGGTTCATAAGAGAGCCTGTATTATTAAGCCAGAAATAAGATTCGGAAGAACCGCCGACTGACTTGAAGGAGTTGAAGAAGTTTGCAAGAATTACTGCAATAAGAGGTCTGTTTGTAAGAATATTCTTAACAGATTCAAAAACAGATGTTTCTTTCATTTCCTCACGGCTCATAAGCGGAATTCTTTCTCTCATATTAAAGAAGCCGAATACTGCAAAGGATGCCGCAAGAATAAGCATAAAGTAGGCGAAACCGCTGTAAACGCCTTTCATTGTAATTTTGCTGTTGATTTTAGGAAGCAAAGTTACAAGCACGGGTACAAGGGAAGGAAGCCATGTTCCGAAAAGCTCAAAGAACTTAGTGGTTGTAATAAGGTTGTCTCGTTCGTCGGTATTTGGAGTAATGTTGTAAATCATAAGACCCCATGCACCGAAGTAAGACATACCCAAACCGTAAATAAGTATAGCAACGGCAGCCCATATAACTTTTTGTGTAGGACCGATATCGGGAGCGGTAAACATCATATATCCGCCGATAACCCACAACGGAAGCGGAATAATGAAGAACGGTCTTATACGGCCCCAGCGTGTACGGGTTCTGTCAATAATAAGTCCGGAAATAGTATCGTCAACCGCATCATAAATTGACGCAAAAAGGTTGATATTTGCATAAGCGGTGGTGTTCAGCTTAAGGAACTGAATCATAAAGAATTCCTTAAAAGCGTCAACAAACTGGCTCAGATTTTTCTGACCGAAGTTAACAAGCACATACGCCGCTATTTCCTTAGGCCTCAGGTATCTCTTTTTAGTATAGGCGAGTTTATCAAGCTCTTCCATTTCCTGGGCTGTAATTTCATCGTTAATTACTGATTCTGCCAAATATATTCCCTCATTTCCGTGTAAATTTACACAAAATAGTTAAGATTATTTTATCATATCATTTTGCTTAAATCAACCGTTTTTAAAAATTTCTTGAATTGTAATATTAATTTAACATAAAATTCCGCTAAAATCGCCGTCAATACAAAATATGTTAAATATTTTTTGTCGTATTAAGATTATTTTACAAAGAATACTTTATATTTTGGTTGACATTCAAACCAAAACACGATAAAATAAGTTGATGTATTAAATAGCGAAAGGGTGTCGTTAATGGCAAGTACCTGTCCTAACTGCGGCAGAAAACTGCGTTGGTATGATGTTAAGGCTGAATGCAAGGACTGCGGAGTAAGCATTCCCAACTTTAATTGGGAAGCACGTCTTGAAGAGGATAATATTAAGGCGGAAAAAGCGTTTCAGTCTTTTTACAGAACATTAAATTTATTTGCGTACTCAATTTGGGGCACAAAGCTTAGAATAGCAAGAATTATTTTTTCGTTTTTTCCGGCTATCGGATTTATTCTCCCTTGGGGTGCCGTAAAGAGCGACGCTCAAAGCGTCGGTCTTGATGTTATCGGTCTTTTCACCGACGGTAAATCATTAATTGATGTACTGGGCAGCTTCTTCTCCGACCCCGGCTTATATTTTACAAATATGGCTTATGAGGGATACAGCGGTCCTCTTACATACGCAATGCTTTCAATACTATTTATGCTTTTAAGTGCGGTATTTATTGTTGTTGCATTTTTCCTTATTTTATTTACCTTTAAAAAGCCTAAAACAAAGGCAATGGTTGTTTTTGATATTATCAGTATTCTCTGCGCCGTTGTCAGTGCAGTTATGATTACACTCAGCGGCTCCGCATGTGCAGGCACTCTCGGATTTAATTTCGGCGACATACCTATATATAATGCAAATGCCTCTGTTACCTGGGGACTCTTTGTTGCTATCGCACTTCTTGCAGTTGCAACAGTATTCAATGCGCTTGTTGCAAAGGCACCTGCCAAGAGCGATGAAACACTTGAGGAAGAACGCCTTGCACGCAAAGCAGTAAAAGAAGAAAAAGAGCGCCAGGAGGCTATCAAGAAAGAAAAAGCACGTCAGGAATCTGAAAAGAAGGCTGCCGAAGAGCAGGCACAGATTGTTGCCGAGGCAAAGGCAAAGCTTCAGGCGAGAGAAGAAAAGAAAAATAAGAAGAAGAATAAATAACTTTTGTTGTTTATATTAGGTGATTGTATGAGTAAAAAATCAGAAGACGCTAAGGATTTAAAATTTTATAAAACCACCATTGCAGTATTTATCATTGCCGCTATAGTTATGGGCTTGTTTGCAGGATTAGTTATTATCAGTAATGAAAATGCGAGCGAAATTCCAAACAGAGTAGTAAATATTCTTATGGATAAAGAAATCACCTCTACCGAAACAATAGACGGTGAGTATCTGACCTTCACAAGAGAGGTAAACAAGGACTATAACTCTGAGAAAGATGAGCCAATGGCGGCATTTAAGTATTACGTTGTAAATAAGGACGGCAGTAAGACAGAGCTGAAGGACGGATTATATTATCCTGCATCATACTATGACAAGAGCAGGGACGTAAGTCCTGTTGCGGTAAATATCGGTTTTTATTCCACAATTTTGCCAAAGGTTAATGCCGCCAAGAATATTTTAAGTGCTGTTGTTGCTATGGCGGTTGTGCTTTTAATTGCATATATTATTTATGCTTGGTATCATAGCTGGTGCAAGCGTCAGGATCTGATCAAGGAACAAAGCCGTAAAAACAATCCTAATTTAAAAAAGAATGATGATTATGAAGCGTAATTACTAATTTTATAAGGGCAAACTTCGGTTTGCTCTTATTGTTTACAAATACTTATTTTAGCGGGGTAAGATTTATGAAATACGATATGCTGTTTTCACCTATGAAAATAGGTA
>JBJEPO010000143.1:0-8636 GCA_051881275.1 Eubacterium sp.
ACAAGGGATTTTTAGGCAGGATTAAAGCATTTACAAAGCCGGTGTGGATTATAACTCCCATCAATATGCTTGAAGTTTTAACTAAGCCTTTATCACTGTGTATGCGACTTTTCGGAAATGTCTTGGCGGCTTTTACCATTATGGAATTAATCAAGGCGTTTGTGCCGGTGGCTATTCCGGTGGTGCTTAGTCTGTATTTTGATATATTTGACGGACTGCTGCAGGCATATATTTTTGTATTCCTTACTGCTCTTTATCTTCAAGAGTCGGTTGAGGAAGAAGAACCGGACCCCGATAAGTTAAAAAAGAAGTCGGAAAAGGCGCAAAGAAAAGCAGAGAAAAAATCAAAAAAGCAGGCGAAAAAAATCAACGCCTAAAAAATATTTTATAAAATGTTAAGGAGACAAAATTATGGGATTATTAGCAATCGGTGCAGGTATTGCAGTATTAGTAGGTATAGGCGCAGGTATCGGTATCGGTATCGCAACAGGTAAAGCAGTTGAGGCAATTTCACGTCAGCCGGAGGCTTCGGGTAAAATTCAAACCTCCTTGCTTCTCGGTGCGGCTCTTGCCGAGGCAACGGCTATTTACGGTCTTATCGTTGCTATCCTTATTATGATTTTGCTTAAGTAGGCAGTGTCATAAAAACACAACGAAAGGAAACTTGGCAAATGTTAAAGTTTGACTTCAATTTTCTTTGGACGATAATCAATTTAATCCTTTTCTTCGTGCTTATGAAGCTGTTTCTTTTTAAGCCGATTAAAAAGGTTATTGACGCCCGTAAGGAGTTAATTAATAAACAATTTCAGGACGCTGACGACGCTAACGCTCAGGCTGAGGAATTAAAACAGCAGTATGAGCAGAAGCTGGTTGACGCCGACGATGAGAAAAAACGTATCATCGGTGAAGCCCGTGACAGCGCAAAGGCTGAATATAACAAAATTCTTGACAGAGCGCAGGCAGACGCCGATAAGCTCAAGGCAGACGCCGAAAAGCAAATTGCCTTAGATACGGAAAGTGCAAAGCGTGCCGCAAAGGAACAGATTGCATCTCTTGCTATGGAGGCTGCCGAAAAGGTTGTAGGTGCAAATGCTTGTGCTAAGACAGACAGCGATATATTTGACGAATTTTTAAATGAAAGCAGTGATGAATAATGACTCATAATTATGATGCTTATGTTGATGCGCTGCTTTCAAAGGAAGCCGGCGTGTCCGACCTTGAACAGATGAGAGCCGTTTTAAATTCCGCCGACGAGGTGTGTCAAATTCTTGACAGTCCATCGGTTACTTCATCGGAAAAGGAAAAGGTTGTTGATGAGCTTTTTCCTATTTCAGTCAGAGATGCAGTTAAATTAATGGCGTCGGACTGCAATGTGAACGCTTTTGACGAAATATCAAAGGAATATTTAAAGGCTCTTGATAAAAAGAATAATATTGCCAATGCCACGGTAATCTGCGTAAATCCCCCCAGTGATGAACAGCTTGAGGGTATAAAAAAATTTATCTGCAAGGAGACAAACGCAGGCTCGGCAAAGGTAGAAGTTAAAATTGACGAAAGTCTTATCGGCGGCTTTATTATTCAGGTTGACGGGAAGCAGTATGACAGAAGCCTTAAAAGCAAAATATCAAAAATTAAGGAAAAGGTTATTGATTCCGCCAGAAAAAATAATGCCGTTGATGCGGATAAAATTATATCCATACTTAGAGCAGACGTTAAGGATTTTGATTTTGAAACCTCCGGCGAGGAGGTTGGCTCCGTTATCAGCGTAGGTGACGGAATTGCCCGAATCCATGGGCTTGACCATGCAATGTACGGCGAAATCATTGTGTTTGAAAACGGCGTAAAGGGTATGGTGCAGGATATTAAGAGAAAGTCCATCGGATGTATTCTGTTCGGCACCGACGAGGGTATTTTTGAGGGCACAAAGGTAAGGCGAACCCGCAAAAAAGCAGGCGTTCCCGTAGGCGACGGATTTATCGGCAGAATTGTAAACGCTCTCGGCGAGCCTATTGACGGCAAGGGAGAAATTACAGCCGATGATTACCGTCTTGTTGAACAGCCGGCACCCTCTATTGTTGACAGAAAGAAAGTAACACAGCCTCTTGAAACAGGTATTCTTGCAATAGACTCAATGTTTCCCATAGGCAGAGGTCAGCGTGAGCTTATTATCGGCGACCGCCAGACAGGTAAAACATCCATCGCCCTTGATACAATCCTTAACCAAAAGGGCAAAAACTGTATTTGTATTTATAACGCAATCGGTCAGAAAACATCAACTGTTGCAAAGCTTGTGGGTACTCTTAAAAAGCACGGTGCCCTTGACTATACAATAGTTGTATGCTCAACTGCCGCAGACCCTGCTTCATTGCAGTATATTTCGCCCTATTCGGCAACTGCAATAGCGGAATACTTTATGTATAAGGGCAAGGACTGTCTTATTGTATATGATGATTTAAGCAAGCATGCGGTGGCTTACCGTGCCATTTCGCTTTTGCTTGAGCGTTCACCGGGACGTGAGGCTTATCCCGGCGACGTATTCTATCTTCATTCAAGACTTCTTGAGCGTTCAAGTCATCTTTGTGACGAAAAGGGCGGCGGCTCAATAACCGCTCTGCCGATTATTGAAACACAGGCAGGCGACGTTTCTGCTTACATTCCAACTAACGTAATTTCAATTACAGACGGTCAGATTTTCCTTGAAAGCGACCTGTTCTTCAGCGGTCAGCGACCGGCTGTTAACGTAGGTCTGTCCGTATCCCGTGTGGGCGGTGACGCACAGACAAAGGCTATGAAAAAGGCGGCAGGCTCTCTGCGTGTTGATTTGGCGCAGTTTAGGGAAATGGAAGTGTTTACACAGTTTTCCTCGGATTTGGACGAGGAAACAAAGGCAGGACTTGTTTACGGCAAAGGACTTATGGAGCTTCTTAAACAGCCCTTGGGCAGACCTATGTCTCTGTCGGAGCAGGTGGTAACTCTCGTTGCCGCTATCGGTAAAAAATTTGTTAAGGTGCCTGTTGATAAAATTAAGTCTTATCAAATGAAGATGCTTGAATATTTTGATACCGAGCGCAGTGACATTATGAGCGAAATTGAAAGCAGTAAGGTCCTTGACGACTCTCTTAAGGAATCAATACTTGACGCTGTTGACAAATTCAGCGCAGAATATGACGAAGGTAATGAATAATGCCTAATGCCAGAGAAATACAGGGCCGTATGAAGTCTATCAAGGATACTATGAAAATTACCAACGCAATGTATATGGTATCCTCCTCAAAGCTTCAGAAGGCACGCAGAGATTTAAAAAATACTCAGCCGTATTTTGAATTGATACAGGAAAGTCTGGCTAAGATACTTGACATTTATCCGGACGCAGGCAACAAATTTTTTGACCTGCGCACCGGAAAAGCCGGAAAAAACAGAACGGCAGGCTATCTTGTTATTACGGCTGATAAGGGTCTTGCCGGCGCATACAACCACAATGTTATTAAGCTTGCCGAACAGACTATGAACGGCGAAGAAGAAAGCAAATTGTTTGTTGTAGGTCAGCTTGGCAGACACTATTTTGAAAAAAAGAATATTTCAATAGATATTCATTTCAATTATACCGCCCAGAACCCTACTATGAACAGGGCAAGGCATATTTCCGCAAAGCTTGTGGATTTGTTTGTAAGCGGTGAAATTGACGAGCTGTATGTTATATATACCAAAATGGTAAACTCCATGACGGTGGAGGCTGTCAGCAAGCGTATTCTTCCGTTAAAGAAGGAAAAGCTTGAACAGGGGGAATTTGATAATAATATCTATGCCTCCTGCGAATTTATGCCCGACGCCGAAACGGTGTTTGATACCATAATTCCGGACTATGTTTCCGGATTCATTTACGGTGCGCTTATTGAGAGCTTTTGCAGTGAGCACAACGCTCGTATGATGGCGATGCAGACTGCCACCGACAGTGCCTCTCAAATGATAAAAGACCTTACCATACAGTTCAACCGTGCCCGTCAGGCGGCTATAACCCAGGAAATTACCGAGGTTATCAGCGGTTCAAGGGCGCAGAAAAATAAACAATCAGGTAACCTTTAATTCTAATACGGAATTAAAGGACGCAGGTGATAAAATGAACACAGGAAAAATTGTTCAGGTAATGGGTCCCGTTGTTGACGTTGAATTTACGGATTCACTGCCGAAAATTAAGGACGCCCTTGAGGTTGAAAACGGTGAGTCAAAGGCGGTTATGGAGGTTGCTCAGCATATAGGCGGCAATGTGGTGCGCTGTATTATGCTGGCAGGCTCGGAGGGACTTTACAGGGATATGCAGGTTGAGGCAACCGGCAGCTCAATAAAGGTTCCCGTAGGTGAAAAAACGCTGGGCAGACTTTTCAACGTAGTAGGCGAAACAATAGACGATTTGGAAAACCTTGATAATGAGGAGCATTGGTCAATCCACCGTAATCCTCCTTCATTTGAGGACCAATCCTCCCAGGTTGAAATTCTTGAAACAGGCATAAAGGTAATTGATTTGCTTACCCCTTATCAAAAGGGCGGCAAAATCGGACTTTTCGGCGGTGCCGGCGTAGGTAAAACCGTGCTTATTCAGGAGCTTATTACCAATGTTGCAACACAGCACGGCGGATATTCAATATTTACCGGCGTAGGCGAGCGTTCACGTGAGGGCAACGACCTTTGGAACGAAATGAAGGAGTCGGGGGTTATTAATAAAACCGCTCTTGTTTTCGGTCAGATGAACGAGCCTCCCGGAGCACGTATGCGTGTTGCGGAAACAGGACTTACAATGGCGGAATATTTCCGTGATGTTGAGCATCAGGATGTTCTGCTGTTTATAGACAATATATTCAGATTTATTCAGGCAGGCTCGGAGGTATCGTCACTTTTGGGCAGAATGCCCTCGGCAGTAGGCTATCAGCCTACCCTTGCAACAGATTTAGGTCAGCTTCAGGAGCGTATTGCCTCCACTAAAAACGGCTCTATTACATCTGTTCAGGCGGTTTATGTGCCTGCCGATGACCTTACGGACCCGGCTCCGTCAACCACATTTGCCCACCTTGACGCCACAACGGTGCTTTCACGTAAAATTGTTGAAAAGGGTATTTACCCCGCCGTTGACCCTCTTGAGTCAAACTCACGTATTCTTGAGGCTGACGTTGTAGGCGAGGAGCATTATACGGTAGCCCGCAAGGTACAGGAGTATCTGCAAAGGTATAAGGAGCTTCAGGATATTATTGCAATTCTCGGTATGGAGGAGCTGTCCGATGATGATAAGCAGGCAGTATTCCGTGCCAGAAAGATTGAAAAATTCCTGTCACAGCCCTTCCATGTTGCTGAGCATTTCACAGGCTTAAAGGGCGTTTATGTTCCACTTAAAGAGTCGGTAAGAGGATTTAAGGCTATTGTTGACGGCGAGGTTGACGATTTGCCGGAAGCCGCTTTCTTCAATGTGGGAACCATTGACGACGCCGTGGAAAAAGCAAAAACCCTGTAATAACGCTTAAATTTTATATTAGTATGGAAAACATTAAACTTAAAGGTGCAAAAAATATCCGTGATTTCGGCGGAATTGTTAACAAAGACGGCAAAAGGATAAAGCAGGGATGTTTTATCAGAAGTAACGCTTTGGATAAACTGACCGCCGATGATGTTCGGATACTGACTCAAAGGTATAATTTGGGTACGGTTATTGATTTGAGAATCGATACTGAAATCGATGAAAAGCCGGATGTTAAAATACCCGGCGTTGAGTACATACATATTCCTGTTATCAGGGAGAGCACCGTGGGAATTTCCCACGAAAATGAAACCGACAGAAAAAAAGCACTTGACTCTCTTCCCGATTTATGTCAGCTTTACGGTAGTATAATTACTGATGATTATTCTGTTTCACAGCTGAAAAAGGTGTTTGAGATTATCAGTGCCAACGACACCGGCAAGTCGGTGCTTTGGCACTGTACCGAGGGTAAGGACAGGTGCGGACTGACTTCAGCTCTGTTTTTGTCATTGCTGGATGTGGATATTGATACAATTTACGAGGATTATCTGTTTACAAATAATGCCTCGTCCAAAAACAGCAGAAAGTATTATTTTTTAGTGCTTCTTATGTCTCACAGTAGGGAAAAAGCAGGTCAGATTAAACGGATTTTTCGTGCCGAGAGAGAATATCTTGACGCCGCATTTTATGAAATCAATAATAAATACGGCGGTATGGAAAATTTTCTCAGAGATTATATCGGCATTACCGATGAAATTAAGGAAAAAATGAAAGCTGAATACCTTGTATAAGCTTTCGGTTGTGTTATATTACCGCTATGATTATGAAAGTAATATAAAATTCAAAGAAAGAATATGATTGATTATGGCTGATACCTTTAAATTAAAAGTGGTGGCGTCAAACAAGGTGTTTTTTGACGGCGACTGCCTTTCGCTTACAATTCCTATGCTGGACGGCGGCTCAAAGGCGTTTCTTGCCCACCATGCCAATACGGTAACACCCGTTAACGTAGGCGAAATGAAAATTAAGAATTCCTCCGGTGAGGAAATATTCGCCTTCGTAGGCAACGGACTTTTGGAATTTTTCAGCAACGAGTGCACTCTTGTTTGTATTTCAGCCGAGCTGCCGGAGGAAATTGACGCACGCCGTGCAAAAGAGGCGGAAATCCGTGCCGAAGAAAAGCTGAGACAAAAGCAGTCACTGCTTGAATATCATCAGTCCCAGGCGAATTTGGCACGTGCCATGGAACGCTTAAAGGTTAAAAACCGCCACGAAATATGAACAAAGAATAAACATTTATGCCTTCCCGTATTTTTTTGACGGGGAGGCATTTTGTTTGATTGACAATAAATAGCAGATTTGTTATAATCAGTTTATTATATTACAGGCGGTATCCTATATGCTATCTTTAATTCCAAAACCTAAAATTTGCTTTGAAAGAAAAGGTACCTTTACCCTGCCGGAGAATGTGGTTGTAAAATCCGATTTTGATTTACCGCTTCTTCAGGCGCAGACAGGTGAAAGCTCATATTTTGTTATAGAAAAAGATGAGGATATTTCATCTGAGGGTTATATACTTTCAGTCAGTGAAGGCGGTATAAAAATCAGCGCATCCACCGAAACAGGTGCCTACTATGCCTTGCAGACTGTCCGTAAAATCGGCAGAACCGATTTGGGCTCAAGGGAAATTCCCTGCTGTGACATCAACGACGAGCCAAAGTTCGGCTGGAGGGGTGTTCAGCTTGATGTTTCACGCCACTTCTTCGGCGTAGATGAAATTAAGCGTTTCCTTGATTTGATGTTCGCAGAAAAATTAAATGTTTTTCACTGGCATCTTACCGACGACCAGGGCTGGCGCATTGAGATTAAAAAATATCCGCTTCTTACGGAGATTGGCTCAAAGAGAAAATGCACCCAAATCGGCGGCTGGAAATCATTGAAAATGGATGATGTTCCATACAGCGGCTATTATACTCAAGAGCAGATTAAGGATGTTGTTGCATACGCCAAGGAGAGAGGTATTACCGTAGTGCCGGAAATTGATTTTCCCGCTCACTGTGCCGCCGCTATGGCAGCGTATAAGCACCTTGCCTGCCGTGAGATTGATACTGAGGTTCCCGGATATTTCGGCGGAATGATTCCTCAGGTTAAGGAGCATAATTTTAAGTGGAACAGAACTGTATGCTGCGGTAAGGAGTCAACCTTTGAGTTTATTTTCAATGTGCTTGACGAGGTGTGCGAAATGTTTGACGCACCGTATATCCATATGGGAGGCGACGAGGCTCCTAAGAATGAGTGGAAGGAATGTCCTGCCTGTCAGAAGATTATGAGGGATAACGGCATAGCAAACGAGGTACAGCTTCAGGGCTGGTTTGAAAACAGAATTTCCGCATATCTTAAAGCAAAGGGCAAAAAGCTTATCGGCTGGAACGAGGTTCTTGAGTCGGATAATCTTAATACGCAGGATAAAAATATTGTTGTTCAGTATTGGACTCCTAAGAGAGATAAAAATGCCGAAAGGTATGTTAATGCCGGAGGCAGTATGATTATGAGCAATCATCAGTCCTTCTACTTTGATATGACCTACTCACAGTATCCTCTTGATAACACATATAATTACAATCCGGAAAATTTCGGTGTTAATAAAGAAAATATCAAAAATGTTCTCGGCGTTGAGGGCGAGCTGTGGAGCGAATTTATCCGTGACAGAGAAAAGCTTGATATGCAGGCATTCCCACGTATTCAGGCTCTGGCGGAAAATGCATGGACTCCTCAGGATGCGCTTGACTGGGATGATTTCAAAAAGAGACTTGACGATTATAAGGACGTGCTGGAGGCACTGGGCGTAAATTACGCAGTTGACAGTGTTTCTCTTCCAAAAAGTGCTGTTCTGCGCTCAAAGGCGCAGTATGAGTTCTTCAGAAGTAATCCGTACTTTGAAGTGGAGCTCAATAGAAAATATAAGGCTAAAGGAGAAAGGTAAATGAAATTCAGCGAATTTCCAAAGGCTGTAATCAAGGAAAATGTTGATTACACAGTCAGAGAGATTACTAATGTAATCAAAAGATACGGTCCCCGTGAATCAGGTAATGAGAACTGTATGGCTACCCAAAAGCACATCAAAAAGGAAATG
>JBJEPO010000144.1:0-8556 GCA_051881275.1 Eubacterium sp.
GTGGTATATATTTTTCTTGAAAAAATTATAGGTGAGAATTTTTTACCATCTGTACTTCACAAAGCATTTATGATTATCGCTGTTTTTTTGGGAATTTTATGGCTTATAAAGTACAAAACCTCGTTAAAAGGCGTTTGGCTGTATGATGATTATCTGCAAATAGATAGACATTTTTTTCAAAAAGATATACTTTCAATTTGAATCCGAAAATAAAATATGACGATATTGAAAGTTGCAGTACAGTTCCTAAAAAGCCAAGAAATAATGAAGAATGGAATGAAATGCGTATCTATCCTATGGGCGGTGTATCTAATAAATATATACGCATTGAAACCAAATATGGGAATAAATATTTGTTTTCGGTTGAAAATCAAAAAGATTTTGCAGACGAATTAATTAAACGAGCAAATTTACAAGGAAGCAAACAAGAATAGAACAGTTGACGAGTGTTTAAAAGAGAATAATTTTGAAATACTTATATCAAGACAAAATATATATGCTGAACGCATAAAAAAGACCGTAACGACGGCTAAAAGCCGATCATCACGGTCTTTAATAGTATAATTTTTTAATCATTTTAATATGCTTGCAATGCTCATCATAATAAATTTCGCCGACAGGGGAGAAGCCGCATTTTTCATAAAAGTGCTGTGCTTGAAGCTGTGCAGAAATTATTAAAGCTTTTGCATTTTCTTTTTTTGCATAAGTCTCTGCAATTTTCATAATCTCCAAGCCTAAGCCTTCGCCTCGGTGAGATTTTACAACTGCAACCCTGCCTATATGATAATTTTCACCGTCATCGGTAAATAGTCTGCCGGTAGCAATACCGCATCCGTTATCGTCAAAAATAACAATATGCTTTGCGTATTCGTCAACAGAATCAAATTCATTTTTAAAGCCCTGTTCCTGAACAAATACCTGAGTTCGTATATCCTTTGCCTGACAGGGCAGTGTATCAAAAATTTTATAATTATTACTCATTTTCGGCCGTTTCTTTTTCTTTCATTTTTTTACACATCATTCTTGCGGCTTTATAAACATCACCGCATCCAAGAGTAATAACAAGGTCTCCGTTCTGTACGTTATCGCATACATAATCGCAGATTTCCTCAAAGGTATCAAGCTGAACAGAGCCGGGCACCTTCTCAGCCAAATCCGAGGCCTTAATTCCTATTGTATTAACCTCACGACTGCCCATAATTGCGCTTATAACGCATTTATCGGGGATTTGCAGTACCTTTGCAAAATCATCAAGCAAAAGACTTGTTCTTGTAAATGTAAAGGGCTGATGTACTGCCCAAACACGATTGTATCCCATTTTCATAGCCGCCTCAAGGGTAACCTTAAGCTCGGCAGGGTGGTGGGCATAATCATCGGCAAAGGTAACACCGCAGTATGTGCCCAAAAGCTCAAAACGTCTTGATGCACCGCCGAAGGCTTTAAGTCCCTTACAAATACTGTCAACATCTGCACCGCTTTCATAAGATGCAACAAAGGCGCAAAGCGAGTTGAGAATATTGTGCTCACCGGGAACGGAAAGCTCAACATGAGCAACAAACTCACCGTTATGGTAAACGTCGTATTCTGAATGAAAACCGCCGGGAACACTGATATTTTCTGCATTCCATTCAGTTTTGCCGCTTTTGCCTATTGAAATTAATTTTTTACCTGTAATGCCCTTAAGGGTATCAACGGTATTTTCATCATCACCGTTATAAATAATTGTTCTCGTAGTCTTTTCGGCAAATTCACGGAAAGACTTTTTAATATTGTCAAGATTGCCGAAAAAGTCCAAATGGTCCTCGTCAATATTAAGAATAACGGCAATATCCGGATTCATTTTAAGAAATGTATTATTAAATTCACAGCTTTCGCACACAAAATTCTGACTGTGACCGTATCTGCCGTAAGCGTTAATAAGCGGAAGCTTACCGCCGATAACTGCCGACGGGTCAAGACCTGCCTGCATCAAAATCTGCGTTGTCATTGACGAGGTTGTGGTTTTTCCGTGAGTACCGCATATTCCGATACAGTTTGAAAATATTCTGCTGACAGCACCGAGAAGATCTGCACGCTCAAAGCAGGGGAGCTTTGATTTTGCATATTCAAGCTCTTCGTTACCCTTGAGAATTGCGTTTGTGTAAATTACAAGCTCAATATCATCGGTGATATTTTCTTTAACCTGACCGAGATAAACCTTTGCGCCCTCTTTTTCAATTCTTCTGAATGTTTCCGTATCATTATTGTCGGAGCCTGATAATTCATACCCCAGTGAAATAAGTATTTCAGCCAGCGGACACATGCCGGAGCCGCCTATTCCTATAAAATGTACTCTTTTTACTTCCTTTAATAACGTATCTATATCCTTCAAGGTTAATCCCCCAATATTTTATATTTCTAATATTATACTACGTTTTGTATCAAAAATAAACACCCTTTTTAATATTGTTTCATAGAATAAAAAGGTGATGATATGAAAAAGAAATTTTATTCACCCGATTTAAGTGATAAAAGAATTTACTATGCCTCAAAATATCTTGAAAAAACAGGTTATCAGCAGGTGGAAAACTGTCAAAATGCAGATTTTGTACTGCTTGGTGTTAACCCGGATAAAAAGTACTTATCCTATGACATTCCCATATATGCAGGCAATGTCAGCGCAGATAATGTTTTTGATTATACAAAATCAGAGGGATTTTCCGCCGAAAACGCTTATGTAACTGCCGAAAGTGCTTTGGCAACTGCAATATCTCTCAGCGAAAAAAGCTTGATAAATTCATCGGTTTTGCTGACGGGATACGGCAGAATATCTAAAGCGTTGCACAGATATTTAAGCGTTTTTACAACGGACATTACTGTTTGTGCAAGGAATCCGCTTCAAAGGGCTTCGGCGTGCTTAAATAATGCTAAAGCCATTGATTTTGACTCTCTTAAAACAAACGGCAATTATGATTTTATATTCAATACTGTTCCTCATCCGGTATTTAATGAAGAAGAATTGTCTCAAATAAGTCCGAAAACGCTTTTGATTGACCTTGCATCCTTTCCCGGCGGAGTTGACAAACATATTGCCAAAAGCAAAAATATTAACTTAATTACCGCAAGGGGACTGCCGGCAAAATATTCACCTAAAACTGCGGGAAAAATTGTTGCCGAAACGGTAAACACGATGATAACGGAGGGAAAAAGATGAAAATTGGATACTGTTTTACCGGCTCATTCTGTACCTTCTCCAAAAGTATTCAGGTACTTAAAAATCTTGTAATTGACGGTAACGAGGTTACGCCTATTATGAGTGAAAATGCATATAATACTGATACACGGTTCGGCAGTGCATTAAGCTTCAGAAATGAAATAGAGGGAATTACAAATAAAAAAATTATTCATACTATTGAACAGGCAGAGCCTATCGGTCCTCATAATATGTTTGATGTTTTATGCGTTGTGCCATGTACAGGCAACACACTGGCAAAGCTTGCCCACGGCATAACCGACACCTGCGTTACAATGGCTGTTAAATCTCATTTGAGAAACTCAAAGCCTGTTGTTATAGGCATTTCCACAAACGACGCATTAGGCGGTGCCGCTAAAAATATCGGTCAGTTACTTAATTACAAAAATTACTATTTTGTGCCATACAATATGGATGACCCTGTTAAAAAGCCAAAATCAATGGTATGTGATTTTTCAAAAGTACCTCAAACCATATATTCTTTATCAAATTATGAAAAAAATTAATATAAATTGTTGACTTTGAGGGATAAATTTAATATATTTATTTTATGCGTAATTTTCGCAAATCGGGTTACAAAGAGGAAGTGCATAATTGAAGAAGATAATTGACCTTAAAAACATTTGTGTAAGCTACGGCGATAACGTCGTTTTAGATAATCTTAATCTGTATATTAACGAAAAAGAGTTTATAACGCTGCTCGGACCTTCAGGATGCGGTAAAACTACCACCTTGCGCGCCATTGCAGGATTTATTAAGCCTGACAGCGGAGATATAATTTTTGAGGGAAAGAGAATTAATGATGTTCCTGCTCACAAAAGGCAGGTTAACACCATTTTTCAGCGTTATGCTCTTTTTTCTCATTTAAACGTATATGAGAATATTGCATTCGGTCCTCAGTTACAGAAAAAATCAAAGGATGAAATACGTCAAACCGTTGCAAAAATGCTAAGCCTTGTTAATTTGAAGGGCTTTGAGCAAAGGAGTATTGACTCCCTTTCCGGCGGTCAACAGCAGCGTGTTGCCATTGCCCGTGCCCTTGCAAATAATCCCCACATCCTTTTGCTTGACGAGCCTTTGGGCGCACTTGATTTAAAGCTTAGAAAGGATATGCAGCGAGAGCTTAAAAATATTCAAAAGGAATTGGGTATAACCTTCATATACGTTACACACGACCAGGAGGAAGCCCTTTCCATGTCCGACACGGTTGTTGTTATGGACAAGGGTAAAATTCAGCAAATAGGCACCCCTGAGGACATATATAATGAGCCTGTAAACGCATTTGTAGCAGACTTTATCGGCGAGTCAAATATTGTTGACGCTATTATGCTCAAGGACTATCTTGTTTCCTTCGGCGGCGTTAAATTTGAGTGCCTTGACAGCGGATTTGCAGAAAATGAATTTGTTGAAGCGGTTGTCAGACCGGAGGATATTAAAATAACCGAGCCTGGTGCAAAAGCCTCTCTTACAGGCACGATTACAGGTATTACCTTCAAGGGCGTCCATTTTGAAATTCTTGTAGACGTAGGCGGTTTTATTTGGATGATTCAAACCACCGAGGAAAATCATAAAGAGGGCGAAAAAATCGGTATGTATATCGAGCCGGACGCCATTCACATTATGAAGCGAAGCGAATATTCAGGCGAATTCGGCGACTATTCTTCATTCTCAGATGAAATGGACCATATTTCCGACGCCTCCTATAACTGGGAGGAGGAAGAAAATGAGGAATAGCCTTTCAAAAAAACTGCTTGACAAGCCCTATCTTGTATGGACTCTGCTTTTTATCATTGCACCGCTTGTAATGGTGGCATACTATGCTTTTACCGATAAAACAGGGGCGTTTACTATTGATAATTTCGCCGTTATCGGTGATTATCTGCCGACTATTCTGCTGTCAATTCTATATGGTGTTCTTGCAACGGTAATCTGCGTTTTGCTGGGTTATCCTTTCGCATATTTTCTTTCAAAGCATACTGAAAAAACACAGCGTACAATTGTGCTTCTCATTATGCTTCCTATGTGGATGAATTTTCTTATAAGAACCTATTCTCTTATGACGATTCTCGGCGATACTGGTGTAATTAACACTTTGTTAAACGCAATCGGATTAAAGTCAGTTCACATGATTAATACTTCGGGTGCTGTTATATTGGGTATGGTATATAACTTTTTGCCTTATATGATTTTGCCCATTTATTCCGTTTTGTCTAAAATGGATAATTCACTTGTTGAGGCGGCACAGGACCTTGGCTCTAACAGATTTCAGGTGTTCAGGCGAGTTATTCTGACCACATCTCTGCCGGGTCTTTTAAGCGGAATTACAATGGTATTCGTACCTTGTGTTTCTACGTTCTATATAACACAAAAGCTCGGCGGCGGTCAGATTGTATTAATAGGCGACGTAATTGAATCTCAGTTCCAAAGCGCAAATAACTACAATTTAGGTGCAAGCCTAAGCTTTGTTCTTATGATACTGATATTCATTTGCCTGGGCGTAATGAACTATTTTGATACGGACGACAGCGACGGAGGTGTAATTATATGAAAAAAACATCTTCTGCCTTTTCAAAATTTTATATGACGCTGATTTTTATATTTTTATATGCGCCGATTGCGGTTATGACTGTATTTTCCTTCAATTCCTCCACAAGCACATATACCTTTGAGGGCCTTTCTCTCTATTGGTGGAAGGAAATGTTTCACGATACCGCCGCTATGCAGTCGCTTAAAAATACGCTGATTTTGGCGGTTTGTACTGCCTTTCTTGCGTCAATCATCGGTATTCTTGCGGCTGTTGGTCTGTTTTTGTCAAAAAATAAATTATATAAAAGAGCAATGATGACAGCTACTAACATACCTATGATGAATCCCGAAATTGTAACCGGTATTTCAATGATGCTTTTGTTTGTATTTGCCGGAGCACTAATAAGGCAATCTGAGGTTTTGGGATTTTGGACGCTGCTTATTGCTCATATAACCTTTGCTTTGCCTTACGTTATATTAAATGTTATGCCTAAATTAAGGCAGTTTGATATGAATGTATATGAAGCGGCACTTGACTTAGGATGTAAGCCTTTTAAGGCTTTTATGAAGGTGGTGCTTCCTGAAATTGTAAGCGGAATTATTACAGGCTGTGTTATGTCCTTTACATTGTCCCTTGACGATTTCATTATTTCGTATTTTACAAACGGTCCTTCATTTCAAACGCTTCCCATTTATATCTTTTCACTTACAAAAAAGAGAGTTAAACCGGATATGTTTGCTCTTTCAACGCTTATGTTCCTTGTAATTTTAGTTCTGCTTGTGTTAATGAACGTTTCACAAAGCCGTGCCGAAAAGAAAAAGGAGGTACGTTAATGAAAAAAACCGTATCTTTCCTTATGGCATTAATTTTATTAGTTTGTGCTTTTCCTCAAACCGCATTTGCAAAGGATAAATATTTCACGCAGGAACAGATTGATTATTATAACAATCTCGGTCTTCAGGGCACCGTTGTAAATGTCTATAACTGGGGCGAATATATTTCAGAGGGTGACGACGGTACAATGAATGCCGTCTCCGAATTTGAGCGTTTAACTGGTGCAAAGGTTAATTATTCAAACTTTGAGTCAAACGAAAATATGTACTCAAAGCTTACAGGAGGCGGTGTTTCCTACGATGTCATCGTTCCGTCGGACTATATGATAGACCGTCTTGTTGACGAGGATATGCTTTTACCTCTTGATTATGATAATATACCTAATTTTAAGTATATTCGTAAGGATTGCAGGAATCTTTATTTTGACCCGGAGCAAAAGTATTCTGTTTGCTTTAATTTCGGCACTACAATTTTGATATATAATAAAAAGCTTGTAAAAGAAGCTCCCGATTCCTGGAAGGTTCTTTGGGATAAGCAGTATAACGGAAAAGTGCTGATGTTCAATAATTCACGTGATGCCTTTGCTATTGCCCAGGCTGTTTTAGGTCAGGACTTTAATTCATCAAATGAACAGGAATGGCTTGAAAGTGCAAAGCTTTTGGCTGAACAGAAGGATAATGTAAATCCCGTCTATGTTATGGATGAGGTTTTTAATCTTATGGAATCCGGCGAATATGCCTTTGCCACATATTACGCAGGAGACTATGTTATAATGCTTGAAAACAATCCTGACTTGGGTTATTGCTTCCCAAAGGAAGGCGTTAATAAGTTTTATGACGCATTTTGTATTCCAAAGTGCAGTCAGAATAAAAAAGGTGCAGAGGCATTTATTAACTTTATGAACGAGCCTCAGGTGGCTCTTGCCAACGAGGAATATATATATTATGCCTCCGCAAACATTACCGTTGAGCAGAATGAGGAAAATTCACTTTACGGAAATGAAGTTGTTTATCCTAAGACTGAGCCTAAATGCCAGTCCTTTGAAAATCTGCCCCAAAATATTCTTGAACTGCAAAATAATTATTTCAGCCAGGTTAAAAGCGGTAAATTAAGCGAAAACAATAAGGAAAATGAAAAAATGATATATACACAATTCACTATTCTTGCAGTTACGGCCGCAGTGGTGGTATTAGTAAGGGCAATATATAAATTTAAAAAGAAAAAAGAAGAAGATTTGAGTGATTTATACTGATGAGTAATTATAAATGTGCGATTTTTGATTTAGACGGAACTCTTGTCAACACAATTGACGACCTTGCCGGTGCCTGTGAAATATTGCTTAAAAAATATAACTTTAGTGCTCAGTGGAGCCTTGACGATTATAAAAAATTCGTAGGCAATGGTGCAAAGCTTCTTGTAAAGCGTGCTTTTGACAACACATTAAGCGATGATGAATTAAGCGAACGCTATGAAGAGTTTAAGATAATATACAACAAAATTAAGCTTGACCACGCCTATCCTTATGAGGGTATTATTGAACAGCTGAAAATTTTAAAAGAGCAGGGGATTAAGCTCTGCGTTGTTACCAATAAACCCGATACCGCGGCAAAGGGTATGGTGGAGTACATATTCGGAAAAGGCTTTTTTGATGTAATTATCGGCGCCGTTGACGGTGTTCCGAAAAAGCCAAATCCCGCAAACGTGCTTAAAGCACTTGATACAGTTAATTGTCGTGCAAAGGACTCATTATACTTCGGCGACAGTGATGTTGATATGATTACTGCACGTAACGCAGGTATTGAGGCAATAGGTGTCAGCTGGGGATTTCGCAGCTTCGCAGAGCTGTTTGCACAGCATCCCTCTGCGATAATTGACGAACCAAAATATATTTCAAAACTTTTTTAAAAAATGTTCATTTGTCAATGATGTGACACCGAGGAATTAAAAATTAAAAAGTGTTGAG
>JBJEPO010000145.1:0-8505 GCA_051881275.1 Eubacterium sp.
CAGGATGCGTAGGACTTATGATTTTCACATTTTTCTTCGGCGTATCCCCTGCCAGCAGACAAGACGCAAGGTCGTGGCTTGATTTGAAAATATTTTATTTTCAGCCGTCAGAGCTTTTAAAGGTAGGATTTATTATTTCCTTTAGTTATCACCTTGATTTAGTTAAGGAC
This sequence comes from Eubacterium sp., assembly GCA_051881275.1. Classification (GTDB taxonomy): domain Bacteria; phylum Bacillota; class Clostridia; order Oscillospirales; family Acutalibacteraceae; genus Eubacterium_R. Next base: position 171 of record JBJEPO010000145.1, read on the forward strand.
AAGCTGAACAAGCTAAAAACGATAATTCCCCTTGTAATTCACGGTGCAATTCCGGTTGGTCTTGTGCTTTTAACCGGCGACGCAGGCTCTGCGCTTATCTTTTTGATGATGTTTATAGGTATGCTGTTTTTGGCAAAGGTAAACATTGGATACTTTATAGCCGGTATATGTGCCATAATCGTAGGCTTTGTTGTAGCCTGGAAGGTAGGAATTATAAGCGGTATTCAGCGTCAGAGAATTGTTGCATTATTTTATCCCAACGATTACAAGGACGTTATGTACCAGCAAAACAACGGTAAAATCGCTTTGGGTAACGGCGGCTTATTCGGTCAGGGTTACCTTAACGGTGATATGACTCAGGGCAACGCAGTACCGGAAAACCAAAATGATATGATTTTAACCGTAGCCGGTGAAGAATTAGGCTTTGTAGGCGCAATATTCGTTATCCTTATTTTAGGATTTATTATTTTAAGGGTTATGAAAACTGCTTTAAGAGCGAGAGATAACGTAGGTTATCTTATGTGCAGCGGAATTGCAGTTATGCTTTTTGCTCAGGTGGTTGTAAACGTAGGTATGGAGCTTTCGCTTCTGCCCTGTATCGGAATTACGCTTCCCTTGTTTTCCGCAGGCGGTTCATCATCACTTTGTATTTACCTTGCAATAGGACTTGAGCTGTCAATATACAGATATAGCAGACGTCCGTCGGAAACACTTTTCTATACAAGATAAAAATTACCGCAGGAAATCATTTTCCTGCGGTATAATTTTTTAACAGAAATCGGGTTAAAACGGTTGCACAGGCAATGGCTATTACAGTTACCGCCAATTCTGCCAACCAAACAAAAATGTGCGAATAGCTCTGTGAGCTGAAGGTACAACGAAAGGCAACATACTGCGTTACAGGGAATAAAATATTGCTTAACAGACTTCTAAAGCAAAACGGAATAAATGCAAACGCAAACAGAGCCGTAATTTCATTTTTACCGAATTTTGAAAATGCGAACATATAAAACGAAAAGCATATAACACCAAGCAATATATAATACATTGAATGGTAAAACAGTGAATACACTGCCGACGAAGTGACAACCTCTGAGGATTCTATGTAATTTGAAAGCACGTCGGTTATGCCGTTTAGAACAAGACGGATTAATTCTCCTGCCGTCATTGCAACAGGAACAAACCAATATCTCAGCGAAAAATCAAATTTTCCTGCCTCTAAATCCTTTCGGTTGTATTCTGCCGAGAAAACACGGTAAGAGGAAAGAATTTTCCTGCTTAAAGCAAGCGATAACGGCACTCCGATTATCAAATCAACAATCATACACAAAACAACACTGATAACCTTTACCGATGTATATGAAATATCGGCATACTGTATAAGCTGAAAAGGTGTATCAACAACGCCGTTAATCATTAAAATCAAAGAATAAGGCAAAAATGCAAGCGGAATAAGCCTTATTTTATCGCTTTTGTCAGCATTTTTTAAAAACGCAAAATAAATTACAAAGGATACGCAGATACACAGTATTGCAGGAACACTGTACGCTATAAAGTACATCAAGAAAGTATGCACCGTACCGTTTGAAGCAATACCAAATATGTCAAAAGCAGTATTTATTACAACACAAACTGCAAGCGCAACGGCAGAAAATTTTGAAATATGATTTACATCAAAATCATTTTCTGCACAGACGGTTTTCAAAGGTGCTCCGCAGTTTTTGCAAAACAAATAGCCGTCATTCATCTGTGATTTACATACAGGGCAAATCATAACTGTTCCTTTCCGGATTTACAGGCATTTACAAGAATTTCCTTTTTATTACAATCGGGATTTTCCATTACAAAGCTCAACAGAGCCTCAAGCTTTTCCCCGACCTCTTTTCCTTTATATCCCAATTTCAGCAAATCGGAGCCGTTAATATCAAGCTGTGAAATTTTATACGGCTCATCGCTTTTAATGATATTTTCGGTCATTATTTTAATTCTTTTAAGAGTCAGTATCTCCTCTGCGGAGAAAATAAGATTATGGGAGGACAAATCCGCAATTTTAATGTCAATATAATCAAGCGTCATTTCTTCGCCCAGCCGCTTTAGCCATTTTTTAATATTCACCGGATTTTCTCTTATATAATAATCGTGATATTCAATAAGGGTGCTGACTTTTTTGAAAAAATCATTGCTTACTTTAAAACGGCGCATAACATTTTCGGCAATTTCCCTGCTTACTGCAGGATGTCCTTTAAAATGGTCCTGACCCTTTGAATCTGTGGTTTTGCATTGAGGCTTACCGCAGTCGTGGAGAAGCAGGGCAAATCTCATATAATCAACATTTGGTGCAAGTGCGATGGACTTTACACTGTGGGTATATACATCATATAAATGCCACTTGGTATTTTGAGGAAAATCAAAGCATTCCTTTAGCTCGGGAATAATAACGCCGATAATGCTTTTATATTTTAAAAGCACTTCCCGGCAGAAATCACCCTGAAGCAGTTTAATAAGCTCAACAAAAATTCTCTCCGATGAAATGTTCAGCAAAAGCTCCTTACATTCAAGCATGGCTTTTTCTGTTTGTGCCTCAATATCAAAGCCCAGCACGCTTGCAAATCTTATACCTCTCATTATGCGCAGAGCGTCCTCGTTAAATCTTTTAACAGGATTTCCTACTGCTCGGATAAGATGAGCGTTAATATCGTCAATACCGCCGTACAAATCCACATAGCCGTCTTTTTCATTATACGCTATTGCATTAACGGTAAAATCACGCCGTGCCAAATCATCCTTTATGTCGGACACGTAGCTTACATTTTCAGGATGTCGGTTATCGCTGTATTCACCGTCAGTTCTGAACGTTGTAATTTCATAATTAACGCCGCTTACAACGGCAGTTATTGTACCGTGCTTAATGCCGGTTTCAAAATGTTTAATACCGGCTGATTTTAATACATTTTCCGTTTCATCGGGTTTGGCAGAGGTTGTAATATCAATATCTCCGCCTAATCTTCCCATAATACTGTCACGGACGCATCCTCCGACGGCGTATGCGTCATATCCGTTATTTATAAGCAACTGAATTATTGCTTTTGCATTTTCATCAATAATCAACACATCACCGCCAAATTTATACAAATTCCATTCATCGGTTTATTTTAACACAAAAAAGTAAATAATACAATTATGAATGCTTATTTAATGTACTCAATTGTTTTTTTATTAGGCGGAAACGCCTATTGCCTTATAGAGCTGATTTACAGATCAAGAACACATTACAGTATGTTTTTCTGCGCAGGATTTGCCATGCTGATTCTTTTTGCAATATATAAAGAGAACAAAAACGTGTCTCCCCTGCTTTTTGCTTTGGCGGCGGCTGTTGTAATTACACTGCTTGAATTTATTTTCGGCTTTATATTTAATCTTATGCTTGATATGAAGGTGTGGGATTACAGTAATGTTCCCATGAATTTTATGGGGCAGATTTGCCTGCCGTTTTCTTTAATATGGTTTGCTTTCGGATTAGTTATCTATTTTATTTTCCGTGTTCTGAGGGTTTGAGGCAATCATAAAGCAAAGCTTTTCATAGGAAATTCCGGCAGCCGCCGCTTCCTGAGGCAGCAGACTTGCAGGAGTCATACCCGGCAATGCGTTTGCTTCAAGAAAATATATTTTATCGTATTTGTCAATTATAAAATCAATTCTTGAATAATAGCCGAGTTGTAATATTTTATGAATTTTAAGGGCGTTTTTCTGTAATTCTTCTTTAATACCCATAGGCAGTACGGCAGGGCAAATTTCACGTGTTAAGCCCTGCTGATACTTATTTTTATAATCATAAAAGCCATCGTTAGGTATTATCTCAATCACAGGGAGAGGATTGCCGTTTAAAATTCCCACGGAAACCTCCCTGCCCTGAATATATTTTTCTACAATAATAGTATCATCGTATGCTTTTGCCTCATTAAGTGCTGAATTTAATTCGTTATCATTATTAACTATTGATACCCCTATGCTTGAACCGCCGTTGGAAGGCTTGACAACGCAGGGAAAATCAATATTTTCATCTTTTTTGTTAATACTCCAAGGTGCAGTTAATACACCGTAGCATGATGACAGGGTTTTTGAAATGTTTTTATTCATAGAGAGCATACAGCCCTCACATCCTGTACCTGTATATTTAATATTATTCAAATCAAGCAACGCCTGAAGCTTCCCATTTTCGCCGATACCGCCGTGAAGAGCAATAAATGTTACATCGGCATTTTTACAGCAATTTATTACATTTACACCGATAGGGCTTTTGTTAAACATACCAATATTATCCGGACATTTTGAGTTAACTGAAATTTGACTGAAATCATTAGGATTTGAGGAAAACTGAATTTCACTTAAATTTTTTATATCCTGTGACACATCAAGCAGTAACACCTTATGTCCCAGATTTGCAAGTGCTTTTGATATTTTAGATGCCGAACTCATTGATACATCTCTTTCGGGGCTTAACCCGCCGCCTAAAACAACTATTTTCATACCTAATCCTCCCGGGAAATTATTACCACATAATTATTACACAATATAATTGCATTTAATATGTAAATATGTGCTTTACAGTATGCAAATTATGCTGTATAATTATTATATGGAAAATTTATTTATTAATGACGGCGAATACAGTAAACGAGGATACCTAAAAGAAAGCTTTAGGGTATTTAATATCTGCGACTGTCTTGGTCTGAAATTTGATTATCATTATCACGAATTTGACAAAATTATATTTTTTATTTCCGGCAAAATAAGCTATCACATTGAGGGCAAGGAATACTGCCCTCTTCCCGGTGATATAATACTTGTAAAGCACGGCGACATACACAAGCCTGTAATTGACCCGTCACTTGAATACAAAAGAATTGTAATATGGGTAAACAGCAATTATTTAAACAGAATTGAAAATCTTGGACAATGCTTTGATATTGATACAAAGACCGTAAGGCTTGTCAGTAATTTGTCAAAAAAGCTTTTTAACTTGGCGGAGGAATTATATATTGAAAATGGCAATAGCTTTGCAGGAGAATTAATGAGGGAGGCTTTGCTTGAGCAGATAATGATACTGCTTAACAGAAATGTGCAAAACAGCAACGAGTCACCTGAATTTGCCAGTAATAAACAAATTGATGAAATTATTAATTATATAAATGAAAATATCACAGAAAATCCAAGCATTGATAAAATAGCACAGGAATTTTATTTAAGCAGATATTACCTAATGCATAAATTTAAGGAATACACAGGCAAAAGCATATACGCATACATACAGACAAAAAGACTGCTATACGGAGCTTCACTGCTATTTGAAGGGAAATCGGCAAAAGAGGCAAGTTTAGAGTGCGGCTATAACGATTATTCGGTATTTTTAAAAGCCTTTAAAAAAGAGTTCGGTGTTGCTCCGTCGGAATATATAAAGACGAGAAAGCAGTAAAAAGGTTGCTTCACATAATTGTGAAACAACCTTTTTTCATTCATTATTCTGTAAATACAGCTTTATGGGATTTTTCTTGTTATACTTTTCAAGCTCTTCAAGGGCTTGTTTAATTTCATCCTCGGTAAATTCGGGATGCTCCTCGGGGTAATCCCATTTATCGTACGGATTCTTTTTTGTACAGAGCATTTTTCCATCCACAAGCACCCAGGGGTAAACGAGGATTTTTCGCTTATTTTTAATATAAACAAGACTGCCCTTACTGCCCTCGGAAATATTTTTCCAATAAATAAGCTTGTCCGCCTGACCGATTAATATCCTTATCTGCTGTTCAACAGGCATATTTTTTAGCTGACGTTTATTAATAATCGGAAAAATTATTATACCGAGAACAAGAAGTATGCCCACAACAAGAAGAATTATCTGCAGTTTAGTCATTCAAATCAACTCCGAGAGTAATTATTTCAAAGGGTTTATAGGAAATTTTATCGGCTTCATACAAGGCTTCTTCAAGCATATTAAGAACCTTAACCTTTTGCAAAAGCTTGATTTCTCCCCTTTTGCCGTCCTGCTCTGACAGTCTTATAACAATCATTTTTCCGTCCTCGGAGTGCTTTACCGCCTGAAGATAAAGAGGCTCAAATGTAGGCAGAGTCCATTCAACGTCCGCTTTTACAAGAGGAACATTATATTCAAAAGCGATGTTGTTAATTCCTGCAGTAACAGGGTCTTTGGCGTGAGGCATAATCATATATGAGAAATTATGCACACCAATATCGGAGGTAACGTCCGGTCTTATTGTTGCACGAAGAAGCGACAGACTGATAGTATTTCCCTCAAAGCCTGCGCCGTATTTACAGTTATTGATAATGGAAACACCGCCGTCAGCTTCGCTTAAATCACACCACTTATGATGACAGGCTTCAAATCTCGCCTGCTGCCAGGAGGTATTGCGGTGAGTATCTCTTTCAATATAACCGGCAGAGGTATCGCATAAGGCTTTTCTTGTAAGAACATTACAGGAAAATTCAGTCTTGCCAAGCTTATGCTTTTCGTTCCAGTCAACAATGTTTTCAACCTCAATACCACGAGAACGTCTAAATAATCTTATAATCATTGTCCAGCGTGATTTTTCGGTTTTTAGAACTGTTTTAAAGGAAGCACATTCACCGTCTTTTTCGCATAGTGTAAGCGGATTTTCAACAGTAATATCAATCTGCTTATCCTTATAGTTAGGCAAAATATCCCATGCATCGTAATTTCCGGGGCAATCGGTATAAATTTTAAGCTTGTTAAACTCGCCGTCTGTCCACTCTCTTAAATATTCCTTATCATAAATTGATGCAAAGGAGCCGTCCTCGTTCATTTTAACTGAATAATACGGTGTTTCAACAGTATCGCCCACAGTTATCCAATCCTCACTGTGACGGACACTGCGCAAGGATGCGCTTGACAAAGCAGGAATGTTTGGAATTATCCAATTTCCCTTTTCGCCGAAGCGTGTGGAGGTTCCTTTTTTATTAGGAACAAAGGTAATATTTGTGCGCTTAAAATTAAGTGTATTGAAATATTTTCCGCCGGCAGGCTTGATAATTTCATCAAGCTTTTTATCAATATCGTTATAATCTGCCATTGCGTCCTCATAAACAGGATGAATATGCGAGCCGGGCAGTATATCGTGGAATTGATTTATAAGCAGTTTTTTATAGATTTCGGTAATCCTGCTCTGATTATTTTCGCCGCGGATAACGGACAAAAGCTCTGCCGTACGCAGTTTAAATTCAAGATTGCGGTTTGCCTTTTTCATTTCAGCCTTCGTGGTGAAGGTGCCACGATGCATTTCAAGATAAAGCTCGCCGTCCCAGGTTTCAAGATTATCATTATGGGCAATATTTTTTTCAAGAAATTCTGCGCCGCCTATATGCTCGCATTTCGGCATAATTGAAAGCTTGTCAAACCTGTGCATCATTTCTATCATTTCTTCTGTACAGCCGGAGCCGCCGTCGCCGTAGCCAAACATATTCATTGTCTGACCGCCGGTGTCCTTGTCAATATAAGCCTCCCAGTTTGCCTGTATCTGTGAGGGCATATTCCAAGTAATAAAATGAGTAGGCGGAACGCAGGCAAGAACCTCTGTACCGTCAAGCCCTTTCCAGATAAAGTTATTATGGGGAAAACGGTTTGTATCGTTCCAGGTTGACATTTTATTTGATACAAAATAGTCAACACCGCTTTTTTTAAGAATTTGGGGCAAAATCCAGGAATTGCCGAAAACATCCGGCAGCCATGCGTTATTCACCGTTTTGCCAAACATTCTTTTATAGGTCATCTGACCGTAAAGACACTGACGTATAAGTGATTCGGCAGAGGGCACGTTACAGTCAGGCTCAACATACATTGCGCCCACAGGCTCAAACTGACCCTTTGCAACCTTTTCCTTTAACTCCTCAAAAACATCGGGATAATATTTTTCAAGAGTTTCATAAACATAAGGCTGAGTGTGCGTATATTTAAAATCGGGATATTTATCCATAAGGCGAAGCTGAATAAGGACGGTACGCAAATTTTTCTGCACCGCATGTATTCTGCGCCAATAGTAAGCAATATCAAGATGCGAATGAGCGATTAATGCAACATCGCCGGTTCCCTTGTAATTATCGTTGGCGTAAACAACCTCATCTATGTATTTCTTCGCATCGTCAACGCCTGTAAGCTCATCACTGTCAAAATCAATGAAATTCATTGCGTTGTTAAGCTCTCTGTTTAAAAAGGCATGGTAATCCTCGTTGAACAAATCAGAGGATGCAATATCAAGGAGCAATTCAAAATCCCACACCAAATCCTGAACGGCGTGATTTACAG
>JBJEPO010000146.1:0-8417 GCA_051881275.1 Eubacterium sp.
TCAGTATGACGCCCAACGGAACAGAACGAACGAAGTTATACGGTATCGCATCTATCGGACGAATGATTTTAGGTGCTATTCCGGCAGGACTTGTGGCTTTTGCGGCATGGCTTCCCTACTTTAACAAAAATCTTGACAAAGCATATCTTGTTGCGGCAGTGCTTTCGGCAGTATTTATAATCATTTTTACACGTTTTACTTTTGCAAACACAGTTGAACGTCTTGAACATCACGAGGAAACTCCGTCGTTAAAAGAGTGTATTCATCTGCTTATCACCAACAGACCGCTTTTGATGCTGTTTTTGTGTAACATCTTTTTCGTAGTAATTAAGGTATCGGAGCAAGCTTCGTTCTATTTCGCATACGACTCTTTATTTAATGCAAAATACAACGGATTTCTTGACATTGCAAAGGCTCCCGGATCTGTAATTGCAGGTGTGCTTGTACCTGTAATTGTTGAACGCCTCGGAGCAAAATCCGACTCAAAGAAATTTTATCAGGCTTGCTGTTTAATGGGTATTGTGCTTAACGGACTGTTTGCAATATGCACATACAACGGAATAATGAACAAAAAAGTTGATGAGCCCGTATCACTGTTTACCGGTATTCTTGTACTTATGTTCTCTATGCTTGTAACATTTCCGCTTGAATTTAAAAATCTTATGCAAAAGGAAATGGAGGCTGAAACAGTTGACTATGTTGAATGGAAATCAGGTAAGCGTGTTGAGGGTACAATGCTTTCAATTATGAGCTTTACAGGTAAGCTTGAGGGCACACTTTCCTCATTTATCTGCCTTCAGGTGCTTGCACACAGCGGTTATGTTGAGCACACCACCGACGTATCAACAGTACAGAATCACTCCACTTTGCTGGCATTATTCCTTATGACAACAGTATTTCCGATTATAGGCTATGTACTAATGCTTATACCGATGCATTTCTACAACATCACCGGTGAAAGCCACAGAGCAATGATGAAGGATATTATTGCAAGACGTAAAGCAACCGGACAGTTTGTTGAAAACGCAGAGGAACAAGCCGAGGAAGAAATTAAAACGGTTGAAGAAAAAGAAAGCGTAAATACTGAGAAATAAGAGCTTATTACATAATTAAGGGCAGTTCGTTTTGAACTGCCCTTTAATAATCGTTATAGTTGCACTGCCCTATGAGCCGTAATTTATCAAATCCTTTACTACCTGTGATGCAATAAGAAGTCCTGCCGCAGAGGGCACAAAGGCGTTTGAGCCGGGCAAGGTGCGTTTATTCAAATCCTCCTCGCTTAACAGCTCTCTAACCTGATCGTGATTAACCTTTACCGCCTGTTCACGTGAATAAACCACCTTTAATTTTTTTACTCCTCGTTTTTTTAATTCCCTGCGCATTACCTTGGCCAGAGGGTCATACTGTGTTTTATATATATCGGACACCTGAAAAGCCGACGGGTCGGTTTTATTTCCGGCGCCCATTGAGGAAATAATCGGCACGTTTTTACTTGTACAGATTTCGGCAAGTAGAAGCTTTGCCTTTACGGTATCCACTGCGTCCACAACATAATCGTACTGTGTAAAATCAAACATATCTGCGGTATCTTCAAGAAAAAAGCATTTATAAGCTTTTACACGGCAATCAGGGTTTATATCCGCTATGCGCTTTTCCATAACGTCAACCTTATTCTGTCCCACGGTAGAATGAAGCGCAATAATTTGGCGGTTAATGTTAGTAATGCTTACAGTGTCGCTGTCTATCAAATCCACTGCGCCCACACCGCTTCGCACAAGAGCCTCAACTGCATAACCGCCCACACCGCCTACGCCGAACACGGCAACACGGCATTTTGATAATTTTTCTATACTGCTTTGTCCGAAAATCAGGGCTGTACGTGAAAATTCATTTTTCATATTGATTTACTGCCTTTCGGTTTATTTACTATTATCATACCCAATGCCACAAGGATGAGAGAAGCAACTCCGCCAATCCATCCGGAAGTGTTTTCCTTAAGCAGCAACATTGACAGGAAAAAGCCGAATACCGGAATCATAAAGCCACACACTGCTACTCTTGAAACATCGTTGTATTTCAAAAGCAAGCTCCACAGAGAGTAGGCTACTGCCGAAAGAAAAGCAAGATATACAAGAATTGCAACGGCTTTTAAATTTTCGGGATTCAATTTACCGCCGAACACTGCACCTGCCACAGTCAATACAATACCGCCCAGAATAAACTGATACCCCGAAAGCATGGCAGGATTACTGCCTGCTGAATACTTACGCATAAACACGGAGGAAAAGGCGTAGGACACAGAGGACAGAACTATCAGCAATTCTCCGCCCACATTGGATTTAACAGCTGCGCCGGATGGAATATTAATAAGCACAATACCGGCAAATCCGATAACGCATCCTATAATTTTTGTTAAATTTATCTTTTCCTGTTTAAAAATAAAGCAGGAAATAATTATTGCAAAAAACACGCTTGTTCCGTTAATAACGGAGGCTTTGCTGCCGTCGGTTGAGGCAAGTCCGAGATAAAATGCAAAATACTGCACAATGGTTTGAAACACGGATAATACCACGATTTTAGGAGCATCTGCTTTTGCAGGAAACAAAAATTTCCTTTGAGCTATGCTGAAAATTATTACTGTAAGAATACCGGCAAGAGTGAACCTAACACCGGCAAACAAAATTATTGATGGTGTATCTGAGGAATTAATATTAAACAGATTATATCCGATTTTAATTGCCGGAAAAGCCGAGCCCCACAACAGACAGCATATAGCGGCGGCAAACTGCATTACACCGTTTTTACTTAAAACTGATAATTTGCTTTCTTTCATTATTACCGTTACCCAAAAAAATGCAGGCAACAGATAGCTGCCTGCATTAATGATTATTATTTTAAATTAAAGGCGTGTAATCTGCTTTGTTTCCATAAGGTAATCGTCACTTGCAGGGAAATGCATATCGTAATTAATTGTAAGAGATGCACTCTTATCCTTAAGTACGGCAACATTAGCGTGTGTAACAGATACCTGTGCAACCTCATGATAATCAGCCTCAACAACTTCCTTGGAAGCAACGTTAATCTTAACTATTGCGGTACCGCCAATATAGTTAACCTTAACATTTTCGTTAGCGTCGCCCTGTGAGAAGGAAAGAACGGAAATGCTTGATACAACGCCTGCAATATCACCGAGAGTTGTAAATACGTGACCCTGGCAGTCCATACCGGGAGCAGACATATTAAACATTTTTGGCTGTAATGTAATAGTGATTGTACCGTCGCCGTTATCTGCAACATTAGCGGCAAGAAGGTCATCGGTTGTAAGACGAGATGTTGTAAGGGATTCACCGTTATCATCAACATCAAGCTCCGGATTTCTGTTCTTACAAGGCGGAAGACCGTTAAGTCCATTAGAGAACAGTCCGCCCACTACGCCGGGAACAAGGTTGTTAATCATTGAGTTTTCTTTACCTTCAATAAGAATATTTCCTACCTGAAGGTCATCCTCGCCCAAGAGTGTATAGAAGGTTTCAGTATTGCCCTCAGCGTTCTTATACTGTGAAGTCAAGGTCTTAGTATGGTCATAGCACTCATTATAGAATGCAACAACATCATCAAGACTTGCAAAATTAACTCCGCCGTATGTACCTGATTTAAGTTCATCAATAACTACCTCATCAACAACCTCCTCTGCGGCGGCATCTGTTGTTGCAACCTTAGCAGGTGAAATCGCAATGATTAGAATAACTGCAACCAAGAGCAGTACAAATACTGTAAAAAGTACTTTATTAAATGTTTTAAGCGGTGCTTTAGTTTTTACCTTTGCCATAAGAATTTCTCCTTAACATAGTTTTACTATTTAATAATACATTAAACTTCAAACAAATTCAACATTTTTTTTAAATTTTATTAAAATATGTTATAATATCGGTAAATAAATTTGAAATTAAGGGTGTAAATTATGGAAATAAGACCTGTTGCAAGGATTTTTAACTGTTACAGCGACAAATTCGGCGTACCGAGGCAAAGCGCACTTATAGAGGAAACGCTCAGCGAGATTAGATTTTTAAAGCCTTACTCAAATCCCGACGCAGTACGGGAGCTTGAGGGCTTCAGTCATATATGGCTGATTTGGCAGTTTGACAAAAGCATGACGGATAAATTCACTGCCACGGTGCGCCCTCCACGTTTGGGCGGAAACAAAAGAGTGGGAGTATTTGCAAGCCGTTCCCCTTTCAGACCGAATAATCTGGGCTTGTCCTGCGTTAAGCTTGAAGAAATCAAATTCAACGAAAGCAATCAGCCTGTGCTTATTGTCAGCGGTGCGGATTTAATATCGGGCACGCCTATTTTTGACATAAAGCCGTATATTTCCTTCAGCGACTGCCGTACCGACGCAGTAAGCGGATATGCCGATGAAATGAAGGACTACGCATTAACTGTTGAAAATACCGACAAGTTAGATTATATTAATGATATAAAGCTAAGGGACACGATAATCAAAATACTTGAAAGCGACCCACGTCCCTCATATCAAAACGACGAAAACAGAATTTACGGCTTTACCGTAGGCGGTTACGAAATAAAATTTAAGGTAAAGGACGGAAAGGCCGTAATTACAGAGGCAAAAAATGGATGATAAAGAATTATTAAAAAGCAGAATGGAAGATTTATCTCAAAGAGCTTTTAACAGAAATTACACAACTTACAGTGAATTTTTGAATATTGAAGAAATAAGCCTGCTTAAATCCCTGCGTTTACCCACAAATTACATTTTATTCGGCGGATATGACAACGCTGAAAGATGCGTTGCAGGATTTGCATGTGACAGTGCTGAGGGTTTTCCTGTTGACTGCATAGAAATATCCCCTGTTAATGAAAAATTTGCAGACAAGCTAAGCCACCGTGATTTTCTCGGCTCGCTTATGAATTTGGGAATTAACCGAAATCTGCTGGGCGACATTGCAATAAAGGACAGTACAGGATATCTGTTTTGCCTGAGTAATATATCGCAGTATATTATTGATAATTTAAGCAGAATTAAGCATACATCGGTAAAATGCAGTATATATGACGGTACGCCGGATTTTGTAAACCAACTGCCCCAAAGCGAAGAAATAATAGTATCCTCTCTGCGTGCCGACGCAGTAACTGCATCTGTATATAATCTGTCAAGAAAAAGCACGGGAGAGTTATTCTCACTCGGAAAGGTGTTCATTAATTCAAGGCAGACATATAAGGACTCCGTGTTATTGAAGAACGGCGACGTGGTTTCCGTAAGAGGATATGGCAGATTTATTTTTGAGGAGCAAATAAGGGAAACAAAAAAGCACCGATACATTGTATCGGTGCGGATATACAGATAATATCAGTCTGTTCGGCTCCACTGCTCATATTCATATTCATTTGAAAATGTGTCATTATGATGAGTAAAAATATAAGCATTTAATTTGCCGTCACTGTCTGTTAGCTCTAAAAAGACATAATAGAATAATTCGTCATCATCGGACGGTATATGTATATAAGCTACCTCATTAGAGCAGGAATTACCGAACACATCATTATTTGAATAGTCTTGAGTTATTATTCCGCTAACAGAGTTAGCTCCGTCACTGTTTTCATAAAAACAGATAGTACCGTCAAGGCTTTCGGAATACCAATTTGTGTTGCCGAGATAATCAATTATTTTATCATCATAGGAAAAATCCACCTTACTGTCTTCAACTAACAATCCGTAACAAATTTCACCGCTTGGCATTTCCTCACGATACTGAATAAAATCGGAATCTGCAATTAAGCTCAGCGTATAGATACTGTCGCCTGTAATTTCATAATAAGGCATTTCAAGAGAAAAAGTCACTTCGCCGTTCTCTAATTCATAAGTGGATTCTAATTCTTTTTCCTCAACCTCGTTTGCGTAATACATTGTGACTTTACCGTCATTAGTAAAATCATACCTATACTGAACCTCGCCAAAGCTGCTTGATACTGTATTCAAATCAAGCCATGTTGCAGAACAAAGCCTTTCTGAAATTTCGGCGGTATTCTCTTTTATTATTTCCTCATAATACATACCCGGATGGTAGTCAATAGGCTCGTCACATTCACCCTTTTCGTTAGGGTTAAATTCAATGTGAATAGTGTTATCCTTGATATTATAGAATTTAATTAAACCCTTTTCCTGCTGTTTTTTTAAATATTCCTCCTGCTTATCAAACAGGATGGGAATTTTATCCTCCGGTATTTCGCCGTCTGTAAAGAACTCCTTTTCAATATCCTTTAAGCCGTTATTGATTTCGGTATATTCGGCGGAAACGTACGTATTGTATTCATTGTATGTATTACCGGAATTTCTGCCGGAGATAATTACAATAAGTGTAATAACTAAAATTAATATGATTACACCTGCTGCAACCCCGACAATGATTGCGGCTTTATTCTTTTCCTTTTTTTGATTAGGATTTGGCGGATACTGACCGTTAGGCCGGACATAGGGATTATAATTTGCGCCGTTGCTTTGATAATAATTGTTAGGCGGCTGATTATTTTGAAATTGATTGTTGTTCTGGTACTGATTGTTATTCAAAGCATATTCTCCTATTTTATCATTTGCTTACAACGGTTTTGACCGATGACCAAGCGCCGTAGGTGGTTTTGCCGTCAACGGTTTTATATGCTCTTACTTTAACGTAATATTTAACACCTTTTGTAAAATTCTTGCCTGTATAAGAAGTTGTAGATGCTCCGCTGACCGACTTCTTTGCGGCAAGATTTTTAAATTTACTGTCACGTGAATAATAAATCTGATAACCCGAACAGGTACCTGACGCTTTTTTCCATGTGGTTTTAATCTGTGTTTTTGAGGGAGATGTTACGGAGCTTAACGTGGCTTTTGAGGGCACGGTACAGGTATTAAGCAGCTTGCCCTTTGAACCCTCAACAACCGCAGAGCCGTCATTGATGTATGCGCCGACATAGTAGCTGTACTTGGTACCCGGTGTTAAGCCTGTAATCTTATAGGTAACGGTTGAATTACCTTTTATAGTTTTAATTTTTGTTGATGTTTTTTTACTGTTGCTGTATTTATAGATGCAGTAGCCGTCGGCGGCAGACATTTTGCTCCATTTAAGAGTAAGTGAGGTAGTTGTTCTGTTTACCGCAGTAAGTGAGCTAACCGATGATGGACGGGTGCATTTTGTATTATATGACGAGTAAGCACCGTAAGAGCCTTTATACGCTTTTACTTTAACCGAGTATTCATTGGCGGCGGTTAAATTATTAAGGGTTACGGAATTTGAGGTAACGGTTTTGCTGAAGCTTGTTCCCTTAGTATTATTTTTAACATAAACATAATACTTTGTTGCACCCGAAACCTTAGTCCAGGAAAAAGACAGGCTTGTGGTATTTCTTGCTTTACAGGTAAGACCTGTCACCTTTGCAACACCTGTTGTTGATGATGACGATGATGTGGTAGATGTTGACGAGGATGAGCTCATTGTACATTTTGTACTCGGCATTGAGGTATAAACAGGAATATAAAAGGTCTTTGGCTGAGACAAAATATCCGCATCCTTATATGCCTTGTAGTTGATTGCGGATTCATCAGCCGCCGCCTGCACATTTGCCATATATTCGTGATTGTACAAATTACCCGACGCCTTATTTACATTAAATTTTTGCAGATAGCCTGTATTTTGATAAGTTGAAAATGAATTTGAAATATAATCTGCACCGTTATAAATTGCTTTATACGGGTCGGTCCACGGTCTGCCGTAATTGAAATATGTAGTTCTCAGTGCGGATTTTAATACATAACCCACCTTGCCGTCGGTTGTATAAGAGGAACCGCTTTCGTTATACAGACGAACCTTATAATAACTGCCGTAGGTGCCGATATATGTCATATACTGACCGGAGGCAACGGAGGTAGTTGTTCCGCTACCCTTTTTTGTTTCGGAATCGTAAGAGGAATAAAGGGTTGTTTTTTGGGTGCTTTTCAAAAATCCTGCCGCCCAGGCCAGACCCTCGGTGCCTGATGAATAGGCTCCAATATTGAAATAATTATAAATCCCTTTAAACGGAAGCTTTGTACCGATAACACCGCTGGCTTTAGGAGAAGTATTGCCAACCTCCTGTACAATTTTAGATGCGAGATAGTAAGCACTCATATTACTGTTTTTTGCGGCAGACATAATACATGTTGAATATTTAACATGATTACCGTTACTGTTTTCATAGGTAACGCTTTTGCCCTCGGTGTTAACGTACGATATATTACTGCTGTGCATCCAGGTGGAGCTGATAATTGACTCCACGCCTTCTTTGGTTTGAGAGGTATCATAAGAAGTGGATTCAAACTGAAAAATATATTTTTCACTGAGCCAGTTTCTCGGGTCCATATAATATTTTACTGCCTT
>JBJEPO010000147.1:0-8396 GCA_051881275.1 Eubacterium sp.
CCTGCCGGTTGAAGGAGTATTCAGCGTCATTTTTTTAGGCTTGACATAAAAATACAAATACTTAGTACCTGTATAATTACCTTTAAACGTCACCTTAACCTTATACTGCCCTATTGATTTTAAGGTTGTAAAGCTTTTTCCTGTTGAACGGGAAATATAAGTTACGGTATAATTACTGCTTGACACCGTTTTGCCGTTTGCGTCTTTAACTGTAACGGACGGCTTTGAAAGAGCCTTGCCGGTATAGGTATATGATGCTTTGGACAGGGTTACAGACTTAATTTTTGCAATAGATGATTTTGCTTTAACAGTACCGCAAACAGAACAGTAGGTTGTACTGCTGCCGGAGCTTGACAAATCCGCTTTATTAACTTTTGTTACATAGCTGTGCCCCTTGGGAGAGATTGCTTCGCTGTAACTGTAATTGCAGTTTTGGCATTTATAAACGATTTCGCCCGATTCGGTACAGCTTGCTTTTGCTATAACCGTACCGTTATCGCAGGAATGACCGGTGGCAATAATTCTTGTCTGAGGAACAAAAACCTCGCCGCATCTTGAGCAATGAGAGCCCTCTGTTAAACCGTCGGTTACACAGCTTTCCTTAACTGCATTATCGGTAACAACATTATGCCCTTTTGCAACAATATAATTATCCTTATAAGTATCACCGCAATCCGAACAATAATACTCGGTATACCCAGGCTGAGTACAGGTAGGCGCAACAATTTTTTCTTCATACTTATGCTTTATCTCATTTGTATCATCAGTATAAGTATCACCGCACACTGTACATTTATATGTAATTAAACCTTCATCGTTATCGGAAGAATCTGTGACCTTTTCATAAATATGAGCGGCAACGATAGGATTTTGATACCTTTCGGAATATTTTTGCGTTGAGGAATCAGGACAAGCATAAAGAGTTGTTGTATCGGGAAATGTTTTACCGTCATAATAGCATCCGTAAGGACAAACCGTCACCTTTGAAAGCGATGAGCATTTATCAAATACATTTTCTTCAATATATTTCACCTCGGCAGGAATTACACACTCGGTTAAGGCTGTACATTTATCAAAAGCATCGGTGCAAAGCCTTGTAACTGTATATCCGTCAATGGTGCCGGGTATTTCCAATACAGAATCGTCACCAATGTATTTTGTAATGGCTATTGTTTTTTTATCCTCATCAATAACCTCGTAAGTAAAGCCCCTGTCGTATTCTAAAATCTCATCCTCAGCAGGCAATTCAATAAACGTAATAGAGGCGTTATTTGCATATTCCTCTGCGGTAGAACCGGCATATCCCTTTATTGCTTTACACCCGGAATAGGAGCCTAATCTAACTCTGCAATTAGGGTTATGTATCTCTGCATACTCAAATTTACCTCCGATAAAGCAGTTGTTAGTATCCGCAATATATCTCGGAAACACAATAGTTTTTACAGTGGAATTATTAAAAGCATGCTCTTCAATAGTTGTTGCCTTATTCAAATTAAGGTAATCAATGGAAGAAACACACATTACATCAGTTTTTACCGTCGTAACCGTTGAGGGAACAGTGTATTCCTTAATAGACGTACATCTTGGAATACAGATAAGGTCTTTTCCGTAATTTCCTATAAGTATCCCGTTATCATCACATATCGCCGGGTTTTCATCGTCAACAAAAATATTTTTTAATTTACTGTTATCGCTGAAGCATAATCTTCCTATGGTTTCCACACCGACGCCAAGATAAATATTTACCGCATTTGTATTACGAAATGCAGCTAAACCTAATGATTTTACACTGTCGGGCACCTTTACCTCAGTTAATTTTGTATTTTCAAAAGCACAATCTTCAATGACTTCAACCGTATTTGGAATCAATACTTTTTTGAGCACAGAGGTACTGTTAAAATGAAATTTAACAGAAAAGGCGTCAGCACCTATGGTTTTTACTCCGTATGGTATATCATAGCTTTCATAAGGATATGCCGCCGGACAGCATATAAGTGTCTGCATTGATTTATCAAAAAGCACGCCGTCCTCAGAGGTGAAGCATGTATTATTACTGTCAACCGTTATAGATGTCAGCGTATCAATCATACGAAAAACACTTTTGCCAAGTGAAGTGATTGTAGCAGGAATATTTATTGTTTCAATCCCGGACTTTTGATTGTACAAATAATCCCCAAGGGAAACAACTGTATAGCTACCAATGGTTTCCGGTATTTCAACATTTTTCTCGCTTCCTGTGTATTTCGTAAGCTTTGCCGTGTGCTCGGTAACGCTTATTATATCGTATTCATAATATGAAGTATCTGCAATTGCATTAAAATCCACTGATGAAAACAGTGAAAGCACAACAGCCAGCGACAGTATAACACTTAATAACCTCTTTTTCATATTCATCCTCCTGCATATATTTATTATCATTTTATCATAAATTAAAAATTATGTAAATATTGTTATTTAACTGAGAAATATTGAGGCAAACAAAAAATCATTTATGGTCCGTGCCGCCGCAGGTGCCATTGGCAAGATTATATTTGTAATTTTACAACTCGCTATTCTTCATCCCATTCCTTAATTTCACTAAACAATTCCAAAAGAAAGTCTCCCAAATCCTGATTGGTTTGTTCAAAAATTATAAATTCTTCAGGTGAAGGCATGGCATATACAACAGTTGGCTCGCCTTCTTTTGTCAATTTATTATAATTTAAATAATTATGCCATTCATCCTCTTCTATAACAGGCACAAAGCCTTTATCAACCTTTAAACCATATTTTTTATCTAATTCTAAAAAGCCTATTATATCCATACTTGTAGTATGCGAATTTTTAAAATTAGATACGATAAAATTGCCCGGATATGATAAACAGCCCTCTCTTAATAATTCATAATGCTGTTTTGACAAGTCAAAACCTAAATAATCTTCCAATTCATCCATTGCCTTATCACTGCAGCAATCATATATTTTATAACCCGGCAATGTCTTTGCAAGCTCCAAAGCCTTTTCAAAATTCTCGTAACTCATTATTCTTTATCCTCCAAATATCTTCTTAATCTGTATTTCCAATATGCATTTCTGTATTTATTAAATTCACTTCTGTTGATTCTTGATGGTTGATTTCTGTACGGATGCAGCTGAGTGGTATTTCTGTTATGTACGGTTTGAAGCATTTCCTCTAAATCTCCATCCGGTTCCTGATTGATATGATGAATATTGATCCGTTTACCATCTTTTCCATAAGGTGCTTTACCCTCTTTCATCAATTCTCTATTTGTAATTCCTACAGGTGTTATACTATCCAAATCAAACAATTCATCATGAATAAACACTCTCCGCTCTCTGAAAATAATACAAATTCTGCCGACACGGGAACTGCCCATGCCTTTAACATATATTATATCAAATAACTTCTGCTTAATTATATCATAATCATTATTCTTTTCAAACGGCAAAAGAAATTTTTTCTTGTCATCCTCCATATGCTTCCATGAACTTAAATCATAATCAACAGTAATTATATTTCCTTCCATTTCAGGAAACGGTGTATTATAGCAAAGCACATATTCTGGTTCAATTCTATTCAGCAGTTCATTATAGCCTTTTAAAAAGAAATCCTTTTGCGCAGGTGTTGTTCCATGTTCCGAAACCATATATGTAGATACGGAAACAACAGAATTCTTTGCAATACCCTCAAAGCAATAATCAAAGGTGTCTTCCCTCCCCCAACTAACGCTTGGAATAACACGTAAACCTTTTGATGCATAGTATGCCCCGATCCACCTGTTACGAAAAACATTATGCAGTTTTTCAAGCGGATGCATTTCCAGATACATACTAAAATCAGGTGTTAATATCGCTTTAAATTTTCTTAGCTTTTCTGTAAAATCCGATGGCTTTTTCCATACACTTTCAAATTTGTAATCATATAAATAGAAGTGCACAATTCTGTGAAAATGTGTTTCATCTGTTTTTGCCTTGTCAAAACCTATCATCCTTAAATTTTCAAAATCATTTTCTTTTACTTCAAATTTTGGAATATCCGGAATATTCCATTTGTTGTTTCCGACATAATTATTCCGCAAAAAGAAAAGGCTGTTTCTGTAAGCATAATTTTCCGGTGTCATAATTACCTCCAATAAAAATATTGTCCCTTTTGGGATAAGCTCAAAGATTAGAGATGATTTTGTGTTATGTCAAGCAATTTAATAATTTGTTTACAAAATATAGTGTTGTAAAGCTATATTATAGATTAAAACTGAATCATAAAACATATACAAATACAGATATAAAGCTCCCCCGATTGAATAATCAATCGGGGGAGTTCGCTTATATATTTTAATTCTCTTCAGCTCATTCAAAATATTTAATATTACTTTTCAAGCAGGACGGCGTGTGCAATACCCGGAATAGGCTGTCCCTGCTTTGAGCTTGTTGGGCTCATCAGTGCACCTGTTGCTAAAAACAGAACCTTATTAAGTTTTCCGTTTCTCATCTCCTTGAGAATATGTGAGCACAGTACACTGGCACTGCATCCGCAGCCTGAACCGCCGGAATTGACGTCCTGTTCCTTAAGATTATAAATCATCAGTCCGCAGTCATTGTGCATTTTTGAAATGTCTCTGTTATACTCAATGTTCATAATTTCATTCAGCAGCTTTGAGCCTGTAAAGCCTAAATCCCCTGTCAAAATCATATCGTAATCATAGGGCGAAGTATTGGTGTCAGTCAAAAAATCATTTATGGTCCGTGCCGCCGCAGGTGCCATAGCAGCACCCATATTATTGGCATCCTTTATGCCCAAGTCGGTGATTGTGCCGATATGGACGGCTTTGATTTTTACACCTTTACCCTGCTTTGCCACAACTGCGGCACCGGCTCCGGTGACTGTCCACTGTGCTGTGGGAGGTCGCTGACCGCCGTATTCAAGAGGAAAGCGGAACTGTCTTTCGCTGGAGCAAAAATGGCTTGACGCACCTGCCGTACAATACTCTGCGCCGGCATCCACAAGCATTGAGGCATTTGCCAGCGTCAGTGCCATAGTTGAACATGCGCCGAACATTCCGATAAAAGGAATGTTCAAATCCTTCAACGCAAAGCAGGAGCCAACGCACTGGTCAAGCAAATCGCCGCACATAATAAAATTGACTTCTGAGGGACTTATTTCAGCATTACTCAGCGCACGAATGATTGCATCGTGCATCATAGCCGACTCGGCAAGCTCATACGAGGGCTGGCCCATTGAAGTATCGTCAAAAATTGCGTCAAAATCCTCACGCAAAGGTCCTTCGCCCTCTTTTTTTCCCACAACACCTGCACTGCCGATAATTACAGGCGGATTATCAAAGGTTACTGTTTTTCCGTTTATATGCATAAAAACACCTCGGTTATATTTTTACCCGGGTTAGTTTTTTTATTTATATTAATTAAAAACATTTTAATATGTGCTTATAGGACAAATTTATAAGCACTTATTGTTATTTATTCATATTTATATAAATTTATTATTGACAATAAATCACATTTATGCTATTATAAATTTACAATAAATAACAATAAAGGTGATTTATATGCAATATGAAACCATAATTTTAGAAATGATGTCAAGAATACAAAGGCTTGAAGAAGACGTTGAACAATTGAAAGAAGCTGTATCATTAAGCAATTTTGAACAAAGAGAAAGCCAGCCTAAAAGAAATGTTAAAGTAACTCCTGAAATGACACGTCTTTGCTACGAAAAAGCCAAATTGGCATATAGCAATCAATATCTTGATACAAATGATTTAGCTGAGGAAGTATCTAACCAAACAGGTATGAATTTTAATACTGCCAAAATGAACATTTACTCAATAGTGCAAATGCTAAAAGGCGAAGAATACAACAGACTTTTAAGTGCTGATTCTCTTGATTTATGTCTTAAAATGATATATCAAGAATTCGGCAAAGAAGGTTTAGGCAAGGCGCTGACTGCAACTAAACTGCACATTAATTATTTAAAAACAAAGGATATGGCAACAGCAAAGCTATTGTCTGTTTATAAGAAATATGAGATGATGAAATGATTACATTAATGCTTTTAATTTCAATTATTTTAATCTGTTATGGCAAAAAATCAAAAAAGAAAAAAGAAATTGCCGAACGCAATGAAAAAACCGTTATCGGCAATATTCCAAATGCACTTGTTAATGAAATAACCTATGGTAAAATCCCTCGTTTCAATTATCCATATATGAATTATGAAAATGGTGAAGAATGTCATTATATTGATAATGCCAGATACTTTGTACAAAACAATTCAAAGCACTACCAGCGATTTTCTACGGGAGTTTCATCAAAAAAAGAATCAAATTTTTACAGGACAAATTTTTGCACTAGCTATCCTGTAACTACAACTGTAACCAAAAAACACAACGGAGACTTAATAATTACTAATCACAGAGTAATTTTTAACTGCGATGATTATTCGCTGATTATCCCCCTTTCCTGCATAATAACATTCACACCTTACGATAATAAAATTGTTATTAATTCAGGCAAAAACATTGACACCATTTATGTTGCAAACGGTTATGTTGTATTTAATTTACTAAATAATATTTTCAAGATGAAACAAAAACAGTTATGCCCAAATTAATACAAACTAAATATACGATAGAAAAACACCCAGGTGAAATTAATCACTTGGGTGTTTGGTTTTATCAAATATTAATCAACAAGCTCGATGATGCACATCTCTGCTGCGTCGCCGCGGCGAGGGCCTGTTTTGATAATACGAGTATAACCACCGTTTCTGTCTACATACTTTGGAGCGATTTCATCAAAAAGTTTTTTAACAACATCTTCCTTAGTAACATAAGAAAGCACCTGTCTTTTTGAATGAAGGGTATCGTTCTTGCCGAGAGTAATCA
This sequence comes from Eubacterium sp., assembly GCA_051881275.1. Classification (GTDB taxonomy): domain Bacteria; phylum Bacillota; class Clostridia; order Oscillospirales; family Acutalibacteraceae; genus Eubacterium_R. Next base: position 6,902 of record JBJEPO010000147.1, read on the forward strand.
TTCTCTCAGTAATTGCACGAACTTCCTTTGCTCTTGTAACGGTTGTTTCAATCTTGCCGTTTTCTAAAAGAAAAGTAACCATTCCTCTGAGCATAGCCTTTCTGTGGTCAGTTGGGCGGCCCAGCTTTCTGCTACCTGGCATAGAAATTCCCTCCTTTAGTCCTCTTCCTTGCTAAGTTTGAAACCGAGAGAAGCGAGTTTACCTACAACTTCATCAAGTGACTTACGTCCGAGGTTTCTAACTTTCATCATATCTTCTTCGGATTTGCCAATCAAATCCTCTACTGTGTTAATTCCTGCTCTCTTCAAGCAATTGAATGAGCGAACAGAAAGGTCAAGCTCCTCAATAGTCATCTCAAGGACTTTTTCCTTGCCGTCATCGTCTTTTTCAACCATGATTTCTTTGCTGCCTACCTCTTCTGAAAGGTCAACAAATAACTTGAGATGGTCGTTGAGAATCTTGGCAGCCAGAGAAGCTGCTTCGTCTGCCGGGATAGTGCCGTCAGTTTCAACATCAAGAATAAGCTTATCAAGGTCAGTTTGCTGTCCGACACGGGTATTTTCAACAGTGTAGTTAACCTTAAGAACCGGTGTATATATTGAGTCAATAGCGATTGTACCGATTGGAAGGTCCATAATCTGCTTATTGCGGTCGCAGGGCACATAACCTCTGCCGTTGTCGGCAGTAAGCTCCATAGTAACGCTTGCGCCTTCATCAAGGTAAGCAATATGGAGTTCGGGGTTAAGAATCTCTACATCTGAGTCGTGCTTGATATCACCTGCGGTGATTTCGCCCTCGCCCGACGCTTCAATATAAAGGGTTTTTGGGTTTTCATCATGTATTTTAAGAATAACATTTTTGAGGTTAAGAACAATCTCTGTTACATCTTCCTTAACATGAGGAATTGTTGAAAATTCGTGTAACACACCGTCAATCTTAACGGAAGTTATAGCATAACCCGGAAGTGATGAGAGAAGAACTCTTCTCATTGAGTTACCAAGAGTTGTGCCGAAGCCTCTTTCAAGAGGTTCAACAACAAACTTACCTACGCTTCTGCTTCCCTGAGTAGATAATTCTACTATTTCGATATTCGGCTTATCAATTTCAATCATTTAAAAGCCTCCTAAACTAAGTTTTGTGTCATCCAAATAACAGCACTAACTATTATTTAGAATAGAACTCAACGATTAAATGCTCTTCAACAGGAGTAGCAATTTCTTCTCTTTCGGGAAGGGCTACAACCTTTGCTTCCATAGCATCTTTGTTTGCATCTATCCACTGCGGAACAGGACGAGCTGAATTATCTTCAGCGAGTTTCTTAAATTCATCAGTAGTCTTGCTTGTTTCTTTAACAGCAACTACATCGCCCGGTTTAAGAAGGTATGAAGGAATATCAACCTTAGTACCGTTAACAGTGAAGTGAGCGTGGTTTACCAACTGACGAGCCTGTGCTCTTGAGCTGGCAAAACCTGCAGTATATACGACGTTATCCAG
>JBJEPO010000148.1:0-1536 GCA_051881275.1 Eubacterium sp.
TTGTTGATTTTCTCAAGGACCCGAAAAAATACACCGAATTAGGCGCAAGAATACCTAAAGGCGTTCTTATGGTAGGTCCTCCGGGTACTGGTAAAACCTTACTTGCAAAGGCAGTTGCAGGTGAGGCAGGGGCACCGTTTCTTTCAATTTCCGGCTCTGACTTTGTAGAGATGTACGTAGGTGTTGGTGCATCACGTGTAAGGGATTTGTTTGAGCAGGCTAAGAAAAAGAGTCCTGCCATCGTATTTATTGATGAAATTGACGCCGTAGGACGTCACAGAGGCGCAGGTACTGGCGGCGGTAACGACGAGCGTGAGCAGACTCTTAATCAGCTTCTTGTGGAAATGGACGGCTTCGGTACAAACAGCGGTGTTATTGTAATTGCCGCAACTAACAGACCGGACGTTCTTGACCCGGCTTTGCTTCGTCCCGGACGTTTTGACAGACAGATTACCGTTAACAGACCCGATACACAGGGCAGAGAGGATATTCTCAGGGTTCACGCAAAGAACAAGCCTCTTGCTCCCGACGTTGATTTGAAGGAAATTGCAAAGGATACTATCGGCTTTACAGGCGCAGATTTGGAAAATCTTCTTAACGAAGCGGCACTTATGGCAGTTAGGAGAAGAAAAAAGGCAATAACCGCCGCAGAAATTGCCGACGCAACCTCCCGTGTTGAAATGGGTACCGAAAAGAAATCCCATAAATATAGTAAGAAGGCTAAAAAGCTTACTGCATTTCACGAGGCAGGTCACGCAGTATCATCTTATTACATTGAGGGTCACGACCCTGTTAAAGAAATTTCAATTATTCCGAGAGGACTTGGCGCAGGCGGTTACACCTGGTACACTCCTCAAGAGGAGAATTACAGTTCGAGAAATGAAATGCTCAACGACCTCATATCGCTTATGGGCGGACGTGTTGCCGAGGCAATAGCCCTTGACGATATTTCAACAGGTGCTTCCAACGACCTGCAGAGAGCAACGGATATATGCCGTGATATGGTTGCAAAATACGGTATGAACGAAAATATCGGTCCGGTTGTATATAGCGACGATAACGGCGAAGTGTTCTTAGGCAAAGACTACGGTCACGTTAATAATTACAGTGAGCAAACCTCCGCTAAAATAGACAGTGAAATTGAAGCAATGATGCGTGATGCGTACAAAAAGACCGAGAAAATTCTTACTGAACACTTTGATAAGCTTGAGCTTGTGGCAAATACTTTACTTGAAAAGGAAAAGATAAATGCCGAAGAATTTACCTCTCTTATGGAAAACGGCAAGCTTCAGAGCGATGATACACAGGAAGTATCCTCCGATAACAGTGAAGCTGTTGAAAAAGAGGATACACCCAATGCTAATGAATTAATAAATATGTTCAGCAACAGCGAATCAAGTGATAAAAGCGAAGAAAATGAATAAGATAATGGCAGCGGATTTTTTCGCTGCTATTATTTTTGTAAATTCCGTTATTATGGTATGTTCATTTGTCAATGATGTGACACCGAGGAATTAAAAATTAAAAAGTGTTGAG
>JBJEPO010000149.1:0-8310 GCA_051881275.1 Eubacterium sp.
ATCAGCACCTCAATTAGACCGCCTCCCACGGCGTATATCAAAACCGCACACATCAATCCTGCGTAGGCGTTTGAGCCGATATACGGAAAAATGCCCATGCCTGCCAACCCCAAGGCGCAGAAAATATGCGCCGATATTATGCAGGGCTTATACCCGATTTTATCCACAAATTTTGTTGACGCCAAATCAACCAAAAGCTGCACGGCAAAATTTACCGTAACGAGAAACGTGATTTTTTCCAAGGAAAGACCAAGCTCCCGGCGAAAAACAGTGAACAAAAGGGGTGCAAGATTGTTTACCACCGCCTGAGTAATATATCCGCCGTAGCTTGCAAAAATTGTATGCTTGTATCCTAATTTACTCATATAAAATAACCTGAAATCTACGATTTATATATTTATCTAACCGACAAATTTTGGATATTATACTACAAAATTTTCACCAAGTAAAGCAGTATATCACTTGAACTAACCGTTGCACTCGGGTATAATGTATGTAACCAATATAAATTCAAAGGATGATGAAAGTGTTATTTATTGAATATCCGAAATGCACCACATGTCAAAAGGCAAAAAGGTGGCTTGACGAAAACAAAATTGATTATACCGACAGGCATATCAAGGAGGACAATCCAACCTATGACGAGCTGAAGGAATGGTATGAAAAAAGCGGTCTGCCGTTAAAAAGATTTTTTAATACCAGCGGTATGCTCTATAAATCTATGAATTTAAAGGATAAGCTGCCTGATATGAGTGATGAGGAACAGCTGCGCCTGCTGGCAAGCGACGGTATGCTTGTAAAAAGGCCACTGATTGTAACCGACACCGCCGTCCTCACCGGCTTCAGAGAAAAAGAGTGGGAAGAAAAGCTGAAATAATAAAGTCACAAAATAAGGCGGTAAGTTAAAAAACTTATCGCCTTAAATTTTGAACCTTTTTCAATTAATTTCGTCTTTATTGTTGAAACCGGTTTTAATTCAAAAAGGAGGTGCAGTATGGAATTTGAAAAATTGCTTGCAAAAAACAGAAATGTTGTTCAACGATATATAAGCTTTCGTGTATCAAACAAAGAGGACGCAGAGGATTTGATACAAGAAACGTTTTTAACAGCGTATGAAAAATTCAGCTCGCTGAAAAATGAGGAACAATTTAAGCCGTGGCTGATGAGTATTGCAAAGAACAAATGCATTGATTATTATCGCAAAAACGAAAAAAACTCCGAAATTTCATACGGAGATTCAAAACAAATTTTATTGCCCTATGAACAATACGGCATATCCGGCAGAGTAGAATTTAATGAAACGTTAAATTCATTAAACAAAAACGACAGAGAAATTCTGATTTTATTCTGTTTTATAGGGTATTCTCAGCAAGAAATTGCTGAAAAACTGCAAATTCCCCTGGGAACAGTCAAAAGCAGACTCCACACAGCAAGAACCAATTTTAAAAATCAATTTCTGTATATGCCTCAAACAAAATCAAAAGGAGAATTAATTATGAAATTACCTAAAATTATGCCGGAATACAAAATAATAAAAGCAGACAAAAAACCGTTTTCAGCCAAATGGGAAGAGCTTATGGGATGGCTTATCGTACCCAAAATAAATGAAAAAATCAGTTGGGCGCTATACGATTTTCCCAACCGAAATCAAACAGAATATGTTGAAATGGAGGCAGTCGGCAAAGCCGAAGTGCACGGTATAGAGGGTATTGAAATCGTTGCAAAGGAATTTAATCCTGTTGCGTCAAATATTATTGATTCCGACACTTACTGCGAGCGCAGATTTGTTGCACAGTTAACCGATGAATACTGCCGGTTTCTCGCCGAAAGCCACCGTCAAAACGGAAAAACCGTATTTCATACTTTTTTAGATGATGACGAATTTACAAAAAACTGGGGTTACGGCACTGATAACTGCGGTAAAGAAACAAATATATACCAAAAAGGTTTAATTAATCGCACCGATGATAAAATTAACTGCGAGCAAGCTCCATGTATGGATATTGCAGGCAGATATACTGTTATCATCGGCAACAGGGAATTTGATACCGTTTGCGTTATTGACATAGAATCGTATGATGAGGGTGTGCTTACCGAACAGTTTATTGACAAAAACGGTAAAACTGTTTTGTGGAGGCGGTTTAACGCTGACGACTGGAAAATTAATCATTATAATGATTGCTGGAGCAGTATTCTTCCCAACAATGAAAAAATCTATGTCAACGGCAAAGCCTATATTCACTGGTACGACTGCATAAGTGATTATATATTATAGCTTATACTATTTGACCTTGATGCCGATATGCATTTACGCAGGAAACAAAATACAGTGTTCCGCATAAGAACAAATGCGTTTTATGTTCATATAATGAATTGTAAAACACACCGGAAAGGATTACTTATATGGAAGATTATGTTGTAAAATCTTTAGAACTGCATTTGTTTTTCGGACGGATTATGAAGGAGCATGCACTGTTTTTAAAAGCAGGGTTCACGCCTGCCGACTCCTCCTTCGCCGAAAAAGCGGAATTTTATAAAAACGCATTTGAAAAACTGCTTTTGCGGACGTTAAGGCTAAGCAACGGAATTATCGGCTGTGACGTACTTAAATCAGGAGAGCTTGTAACTGAATTTACAGCTCTTGCAGAAAGGCAGACGGAAAATTTCACCGGTATAAATATTAACAGGGAGATTACCGACAGGGAGCAACGCTTAAAATGCGGATGTAACATTACGGCTGACAGAGAGATGTGCCGTCAGGTGAGAATGCTCAACCGCAATGCACTTCAGCTTTTGGACGGTCTAATTGCATTTAAGGAGCGCATACTGAAAAATGTTTTAAGCTGCAATATGTTTACACTTAACTATCCTCTTTTGATTGAACATATAATCAGAGAGGCAAAGCTTTACAGAAAATATATTATGACGCTTGAAGAAAGCGGAAATCTAAGCGACGATACAATGGCGCAGACAGAATGTTTCTGGAACAGAATTATGATGGAGCACGCTATGTTTATACGGGGACTTATTGACCCTGCCGAAAGCGAGCTGTTCAATTCTGCCGATACCTTTGCCTGTGAATATGCAGACCTGCTGAAAGCCTGCGACGAGGCACAGCGTGAAACCGTACAGTCGGCTTCTTTACAGGAAACCATTAAGTTAAGAGACTTTAAAACAGCCGGCGTAAGAGGAATTGAGCAATGCAAAATACGCAGTATAATTCTGCCTCTGCTTGCAGACCATGTTCTGCGTGAGGCAAATCATTATATCCGCCTTTTAAGCTGATTGACGGAATATAAAGCAACAGAAAAAAGCCCTTAACCGCAACGGTTAAAGGCTTTTTCTGTGGATGGAAAAAATAACTTGCAGTCAGTAACTGCGTATAATGCTCACAATATTTTTTATTCTAATTAACCTTAAAAAGCATAAGCTTCTCCGTAAGCTCCGATTTTTTCGCTCCTGTTATTTTGTGATTATTTCTTAGTTGTCACATATTTGGCAGACGACCAGGCAGAATAATACCTTGCTGAGCCAACTGCTTTATATGTTCTGACTCTGACATAATATTTCTTGCCCTTTTGTAGCCACGATATTGACTTAGAAAGAGTTGAATTTTTGCTGACGGTTTTTGTTGTGGCTTTTGTAAATTTACTGCTTGTACTGTACTGGATTTGGTAACCGGTAGTTTGCGTTGCTTGTTTCTTCCAGGTTAACTTAAAGCCGCCCTTTTTTGCTATCAGCTTACTTATACCTGTGCCTTTCGGATTAATAACAAAGCTTAATGACTTCGTACCGCTGTAATTACCTTTGAACGTAATTTTTACTGTGTACTTGCCCACATTTTTTCTTCCGCCGGCGTAGGTCACGGTATAGTCCGTGTTCTTCTTTAAGGTCTTTCCCTTACTGTCCTTAACCGTTACGGAGGGTGTCTTTACCTTGCCGTTATATGTATATTTTGCGGTTGAAAGCTTTACGGAAGAAATTTTTGCAATGGTTTTTGATGAACTGATTTTACCGCATACAGTACACTTGGTTTCAATCTTACCGGAGGCAGATACCGTTGCTTTTTTAGTTGTTGTTTTGTATGTGTGTTTGCCGGTCGGCGAAATAGCTTCCGTATAACTCTTACCGCAGGAACAGGTATAAGCTCTGACACCGCTTGAGGCACATGTGGGAGCCTTTGTAACCCTGCTTGTATAGCTATGAGTGTGAGGCGGTGCAACAATGTTGAAGTTAGCAGTTGAGGCAAAAATTTTATAATCACCCAGACCGGTTACAACAACCTTTGCTTTACCCACATTAATATTATTGCTGTAAGAGGCTGAATAATCCTTGTTAAGACTAAGAGTATTTGAGCCCTGTTTAACCGTTAATGCCGGCTTAATTGCTTTTCCTGTATATGTTTGGTCGGGAATAGGAGAAATAACAAAGGTCTGGTAAGAAATGTCATTTTTCTGGGCATAGTACATAGCCGGTGATGCGTATAAGCATACAATGGTAAGCTTTTCGCAGTTTTCAAATGCCGTGTCTGAAATTTCCTCTACGCCGTCTGCAATATACGCCGTTTCAAGATTTGTACAGTTTGCAAAGGCTCTGTCCTGAATTTCGGTAATACTGTCGCCGATAACAACAGTTTCAAGAGTTTCATTGTCGGCAAACTCATTTTCAGCGATATATGCCTCCTTTTCCTCTGCCGTAAAGTAAAATTTCTTAAGGTTATCACAGCCGTAAAATACCCTGTCGTCAGCACAACCGCCTAAATAATAAACGCCTGTCAAATCAATGCTTTCAAGACTTATGCAGTTTTTAAATGCGGCATAGTCTAAGCCCTGAACATTTGAAAGATTTACGAAGCTGAGATTTTTACAGTCCTCAAACACTCTGCCGCCGATTTTTGAAACGGTGCCCGGAATAACAATGCTTTCAATCTGCGTTCCTGAAAAGGAGGCAAATTCAATACACTCAATACCGTCACACAGAGTTATATCCTTAAGGGCAGAATCCATAAATACCCCTTCAATATATCTGCTGACGCAGTTCAAATTAATGCTTTCAATACCGGACTGACAGAAGGTGTACATAAGAATTTCAACATAACTGCCTTCACCAAAGGTTACATTTTTAATTGCCGGACAATCGCTGAAGGTGTATTTCAAGGACGGCAATTTCATATTACTGTCAAAAACAATGTTTTCAAGTGCTTCACCACAGGAAAAAGCGTATTCTCCGATACTTGTAACGCTGTTGGGAATAAATACGTTTTTTAATGATTTTGTTGAGTTGAAGGCATTATCATCAATTATATTAACGGTGTAAGGAATACTAATTGAAATTGAGCCGTTATTGTTACCAAACGCATAACCGGAAATCTCGTTTACACTGTCGGGAAAAACAAATTCATCAGAGCTTTTACCGCAGGGAAATGCAATAAGCTTTGTCACTTCTTTGTTGTATATTACCCCGTCGGCAGATGAGAAATATCTATTATCGGCAGAAACACTATATTCAACAGGATTAGCATTAACCTTTGCGTTATAATAACCGTCCGTAATAAAGCTATTGATAATAAAGCTGTCAATATCATTCATACCGGCGCCAAAATCAACTGACTTCAGATCTTTTGTATTAAGCGCATATTGGTTGATATGAATTACGGAATCCGGAATTTCAAAATGGTCTATATCCGAATTATAAAATGCATAATCCTGAATAAATAATGCACCGTCATTTATTTTAACATCTGTGATTTTGCTCTCGTAGAAAACATTTGCATTGATGATTTTTACATTATCGGGAAATTCAAATACTGTATTAATATTTAACTCACCGTCAGCAGAATCCTCTGTTTCCTGATAGCAGTTAAAGGCATATTCTCCGATAAATGTTACGCTGTCCGGCAATGAAACGCCGTTATCAACTACTGCATTTGAAAAGGCATATTCGCTTACAGATGTTATTGTATCCGGCAGGATAATATTTTCGGCATTAATTGAGGAAAAGGCACTGCGTCCGATTCTGGTTACAGGCTTACCGTTTATTTCCTGAGGTACAATTAAATCCTTAAAATTGTAACCGCTCTTTGGTCTGCCGATGGTTATACTGTTTTCAAACTCGTAATAATAAAATTCCCCGTTATTTTGTGAGGTCTTTGAAGCAGGAACACCGTTTAACAAGCTTTTACATCCGGTAAAAGCAGTACTGTCAACGGTTACTACCTCATCCGTGTTAACTGTTTCCAAATTAGTACAGTTATAAAATGTTTTTGCGCCGATTTCATACAGGCAGTCCGGCAAGGCTACATTTTTTAAATTAGTACAGCCGTTAAAGGTATTTGATAAATCAAACAAATCCGTGTTGCTCAAATTAACATTTACAATTTTTGTATCATTCCAAAAGCACAAATAGTTAATGCTTGACAATGCATAGCATCCGGACAAATCAAGGTCCGTTATTGCCGTATCTGCAAAGCTGCATTTCATTGATTGAAGCATATTGCTTTTACCCGCATCAATATTGGTTAAAGAAGTACACTTTTTAAAAAGGTCCTTACCCCAAACCGTTATATGTGAATTATCTTCAAAAATAACGTCTGTAAGCGTTGTACAGTTTGAAAATACGCAGGATTCTTCCCCGTCACCCAAAGCATTTACCGACGCAGGAATATTTGCTTTTATTAATTTTGAATACTGAAAAGCATGCTTTTCAATAGCTCGGCATTTGGAATTTTTCTGCCAATTAAGCTCGGTTATTGAGCTGTAAGCAAAAGCGTATTCACCGATTTTTTCAACTGTATTGGGAATTTCAATCGGTGAGGTGATTTTAGAATTGTAAAATGCAGAATTTACGATTTCATTTAATCCGCAGTTATCCTCAAATGTAAAGCTGTCGGCGTAAATTAATGTAAATGAATGCTCATACAAATCGGTAACAGTATTTGAAAGGGTAAAGCTATTAAATTTTGCGCCTGAAAATGCGTAAGAGGCAATGGCTTTTACATAATCCGGCGTTGTATAATCTCTCTGGGGCAAGCCGGCAGGATAGCACCATAAAATACTTTTATCCTTTGAGAGCAAAGCATTATTATCCGCCGTTAGATATGGGTTTTCAATATCAACAGTAATTTCGGATAAGCTGCTGCATTTACCTATAAAGGACCTGACATCATTCATATTTTTTGTATTGTCAACCGCTACAATATCAACGCCGTATTCAAATGACTCAAGACGTGAGTAATTAACATTTTTGCCCAAATGAATTGATGTGATATTAGTTGAAGAAAATGCTAAATCGGAAATATATTTTAAGCTGTCCGGCAATACAATATCTGTATCGGTAAAGGTTACACCTTCAAAGGCGGAAAAGCCGATGGCTTCAAGTCCCTGAGGAAAATTGATTGATTCAACAGTAGTGTTCTCAAAAGCATCACTGCAAATGATTTTTACCGACGACGGCAGTGTAATGCTCAGATTCTTAAAGCCTCTGATACCGCCGATGTAATTATATCCTTCAGGCACAATAATCTCCGTGGGCTTGTTGGCGGTATTCGGTCCGAAGTTATAATTAGTACCCACAACAACCTTGCCGTCAAGCTCTGTCGGAAGGGTGATTGAATTGCTTGTTCCGTTGTAGGAGGATAATTCCACATAGGTTACGCCATTATTTTTTGCAACCTCAAAATAACTGTAATCACCTGATGTTCCTGCAAATGCAGTAAGAGGAAAGGCTGAAATTGCCAATAATACTGCAAGCAAAACAGCGGTTGCTTTTTTAATTAGATTTCTCATTTTAATTCCTCCAATTCATAGGCTATTGAGCAGGCACAGCCATCATAGGATATTGCCACTAAAACGAAGCTTCCCCTGTCGGTATGCTCTATCGTTTTTTTAACTCTGCAATCGTTTATGCTTATGTCCTTCTCGCTTTCATCATTGTATATTGCAGTAACCTTAATTTTGCTTAAATCAACCTCGTCTATGCCGGATACAGTTAATTTTGTGTTATCAGGCAGGGTTGCATATATTGATGAAATATTATTGTTTTTGTTTTCAGTTTCATCCGAAATTTGCTGTAAGGATGTAATAACAGTTTCAAAAAATGATTTAACATTTTCCGCTAAGGCAGGTGAAGCATTAAATACGGTAACTCCACTGATTATGATAACCATACAAGCCGCAACAACTGCTTTCATTGTTCTGTTGCTGTTTGCCTTATGCCTGCAATATTTCATAACCTGCTTTTTGGTTATAATCAGTCTAAGCGCCGGTATTGTGTTTTGCGAATAAAAGATTTCATTTATCGCCCGGGCACAAT